>JAYVNF010000135.1:0-6030 GCA_043758575.1 Rhodoferax sp. | reverse complement strand
CGCGCTGTGGCGGCAGCGGACAGTTTGCTGCGGCCTGGACGCTGGGCTCCAAATGCCTGAATTGCTTTGGTAGTGGCGAGCTGACGCACTCGGACTCTGCGAGTCGCAGCCCCTGTAATGCCTGCAAGGGCAGTGGCGTGTTCAAGCCGGTGCCGCCGGCCTGCCCCAACTGCAAGGGCACCGGTAGGACCGAGCGCCGGGCCTGGTTGGTGGATGTGCGCATTTATGCCGGCACCACCGATGGTGCCGAGGTGCAGACGCGCGATATCCGGGTGCGCGCCGGCGTGGAGTCCCTGCCGCAGGCCTTCAAGCTGACCGTGCAGATTGAAAAGCACCCGCTTTTCAAACTCAACCAGGACCGGCTCTCGGTCACCGTACCGGTCAGCCTGTGGCGCTGGGCTCTGGGCGGCGACATCACGGTGCCCACGCTGGACGGCAGCGCCCGCGTCGGCCTGCCCACCAAACCGGCCGCCGTGCTGGTCAAGGACCAGGGCTGGCCCGCCTTCAAGAACCCGCAGCAGCGCAGACCCCTGTTCGTGCTGCCGCAAATCGTCTTTCCCGAGCAGCTGCGCGAGGAGGAGCGCTTTGTGCTGCAGTCCCTGGACGCGCACAGCGCCATGCCCGAGGTGCTGGGCTGGAGCCGCAACGTGCAGGCCTGGGTGGAGTCGTCCTGAGCGGTCCCTACAATGGTGTGCATGACCGCACTGCACATCTCCACTGCTTTTGACTCCGGCGCCATTGAAGTCATCAGCCTGACCGATCCGCGCGACATCCAGCTCCATATTCGCCGCGACACAGCCAGCGAATTCGCCCAGTGGTTTCACTTCAGCCTGCAGGGTGCGGCCGGCGTTGCGGTGGTGCTGAAGTTCCTCAATGCCGGCCAGTGCGCCTACCCCAAGGGCTGGCAGGACTATGCCGTGGTGGCCAGCCACGACCGCCAGCACTGGTTTCGCATAGACACCAGCTACGACGGCCAGGTGATGACGGCCCGCACCACACCCGAGACCCAGTGCATCTACTTTGCCTACTTCGAGCCCTATTCCTGGGAGCAGCATCTGGACCTCCTGGCCAGCGCCTGTGCCTCGCCCCATGTGACGCAGGAGCACCTGGGTGTCAGCTGCGCCGGGCGCGATATGGCGCTGCTGCGTCTCACCGATAGCGACAGCGCCACCCCCCTGACGGATCGGAAAAAAATCTGGGTGATTGCACGCCAACACCCCGGTGAAGCCATGGCCGAGTGGTTTGCCCAAGGCCTGCTGGAGCGCCTGCTGGATGGTAGTGATGCGGTCTCACGCCGCCTGCTGCAGGACAGCGTGTTCTACGTCGTGCCGAATATGAACCCGGACGGCTCGGTGCTGGGCAATCTGCGCACCAATGCCGCCGGTGCCAACCTCAATCGCGAATGGCTCAACCCCAGCATGGAACGCTCGCCCGAGGTCTTTCTGGTGCGCCAAAAGATGCTGCAAGTGGGGGTGGACCTGTGTCTGGACGTCCATGGCGACGAGGGCCTGCCCTACAACTTCGTGGTGGGCTCCGAAGGCACCGTGGGCTATTCACCGCGCATTGCCGAGCGCGAAGATGCGTTCAAGGCGGCCTGGCTGACCAGCTGCCCGGATTTTCAGGACACGGTCAACTACGGCCAGTGCGCGCCCGGTGCGGCCAACACCACGCTGGCCACCAACTGGATTGCCCAGCAGTTTGGCTGCCTGGCCTTCACCATCGAGATGCCTTTCAAGGACAACGCCAAACTGCCCGACCCCGCTGTGGGCTGGAACGGCCAGCGCGCGCGCAAGCTGGGTGCCAGCGTGCTGCAGCCAATCTTGGCCATGCTGTAAGCAGCCCTGTGCACGCGCCAAAAAAAGGGGCCGTGAGGCCCCTTTTTTTTGTGCTGTTTCCAATACGCTTGCGTTACACCAGCAAGGCATTCACCCGTTTGACATAAGCCGCAGGGTCGGCCGGCAAGCCGCCTTCGGCCAACAGCGCCTGGTCAAACAGGATGTGCGCCAGGTCGTGGAAGTGCACCGAGCCGTCGAGCTTTTTCACCAGCGCGTGTTCGGCGTTCACCTCCAGCACCGGCTTCACTTCCGGGGCGGTCTGGCCGGCCTGTTTGAGCATGCGGGCCAGCTGGGTACTCATCCCATGGTCCTGCACCACCAGGCATGCCGGGCTGTCCACCAGGCGGGTGGTGACGCGCACGTCTTCGGCCTTGTCCTTGAGTGCTTCCTTGAGCTTGGCCAGCAGGGGCTTGAAGGCCTCGGCGGCTTCTTCTGCCGCCTTCTTCTCGGTCTCGTCCTGCAGGCTGCCCAGATCGACCGCACCCTTGGCCACGCTTTGCAGAGGCGTGCCGTCAAAGTCCTGCAGGTAGTTCAGGGCCCACTCGTCCACGCGGTCGGTCATCAAGAGCACTTCGATGCCCTTCTTCTTGAAGACTTCCAGCTGCGGGCTGTTCTTGGCGGCGGCCAGGGTGTCGGCGGTGATGTAGTAAATCGCCTCCTGCCCCTCCTTCATGCGCGCCTTGTAGTCGGCCAGTGACACGGCCGGCGCATCGCTGCTGGTGCTGGCAAAGCGCAGCAGCTTGGCCAGGCGCTCCTTGTTGCCAAAGTCTTCGCCCAGGCCTTCCTTGAGCACGGCGCCAAACTCGGCGTAGAACTTGGTGTACTTGCCGGCATTCTTTTCGGCCTCCAGCCTGTCTTCGGCGGACAGCACGTCGGTGACACCTTCTTTGCCGGCTTCCGGCAGCTTGTCATTTTTGGCCAGGTCTTCCAGCATGGACAGCACGCGCTTGGTGCAACCCTCGCGGATGGCCTTGACGTCGCGGCTCTCTTGCAGCAGCTCACGGCTGACATTGAGCGGCAGGTCGGCCGAGTCGACCACGCCTTTGACAAAACGCAGGTAGGTGGGCAGCAGGGCCTCGGCATCGTCCATGATGAAGACGCGCTTCACATACAGCTTCAGGCCACCCTTGCGCTCACGGTTCCACAGGTCCTGCGGTGCCTTGCCCGGGATGTAGAGCAGCTGGGTGTACTCGGTGCTGCCTTCCACGCGGTTGTGGGTATGGGCCAGGGGCGCTTCGAAGTCGTGGCTGATCTGCTTGTAGAACTCGTCGTACTGTTCTTGCGTGATGTCTTTCTTGGCGCGGCTCCAGATGGCGTTGGCCTTGTTGACGGTTTCCCATTCGCCGGTCTTGACCATGGCGCCGGGCTGGCGGCCACCGGCCTCGTTACCGGGGGTGATCAGCTCGCCGTCTTTCCACTCTTCCTTTTCCATCTGAATGGGTAGGCTGATGTGGTCGGAGTACTTGTTGACAATGCCCTTGACCTTCCAGCTCTGGGTGTAGTCCATGGCGTCTTCGCGCAGGTGCAGGATGACGCTGGTGCCGCGGGCTTCGCGGTTGATGCTCTCCACCTCAAAGGCGCCACCACCGCTGGCGCCGCCGTCGCTGACCCAGCGCACGCCCTGGTCTGCGGGCAGGCCGGCACGGCGCGATTCCACAGTGATCTTGTCGGCCACGATGAAGCCGGAGTAAAAGCCCACGCCAAACTGGCCTATGAGCTGGGAGTCGGCCTTCTGGTCGCCGCTGAGTTTGGACACAAAGTCCTTGGTTCCGCTCTTGGCAATGGTGCCCAGGTTGTCAATGGCTTCCTGCTGCGACAGGCCAATGCCGTTGTCGGTAATGGTGAGCGTCTTGGCGTCCTTGTCCAGCACCAGGCGCACTTTGAGTTCGGCGTCGCTCTCGTACAGGGCGGTGTTGTTGATCGCCTCGAAGCGCAGCTTGTCGCAGGCGTCGGACGCGTTGGAGATCAGCTCGCGCAGAAAGATTTCTTTGTTGGAGTACAGCGAGTGGGTGACCAGGTGCAGCAGTTGTGCGACTTCGGCCTGGAAGGAAAGGGTTTGCTTGCTCATAGGTTCAATCAGTATCTAAAACAAAGGATGGTGTCTGGGGAACTTGGCCTGGAAGCCAAAGCACCAGTTAGCTGTGGGCAAAGTGGGGCTTTTCAAGGGGCAACCGGGCAGGGCATTTTCATGCAAAATAGTGGCGTGGCAAAACCTCCCAAATCCTCCGATTCCTTCCCCATGCCGGGGCGCAAACCTGCGGCCGCGCAGGACTATTTTCTGGAGCCACTGCCGGTGCCGGATGCCACCGAGAGCAACACCGATACCGCCTGGGGTCTTTGGGAAAACTCCATGCAGGCCCATGAAGGACCCGGTATGGCGCCCACCCAGCCGGCCGAGCTGCAGGATTTTCCTGAAACTGAGCACGGTGCGCTGGTACCGGAAGTGCGGCCGGAAGTCGCACCCCTGGTGCGCAAAAGCCCCAAATCATGAGGCGCTAAATCCTGCTAAAGCCCGCTGGATCGCACTAGAACTTTTCCTGCGGCTGCAGGTAGCGCCATTGCCCCACGGGCAGATTGCCCAGCATGACCCGGCCTATGCGCACGCGCTTGAGGCCCACCACCTTCAGGCCCACCAGCTCGCACATGCGCCGGATCTGGCGCTTCTTGCCCTCGGTCAGTACAAAGCGCAGCTGCTCGGGGTTTTGCCATTCCACTTGGGCCGGCTTCAGGGCCTGGCCGTCCAGGCTCAGGCCGTGGCGCAACAAGGCCAGCTGGCTTTTGGGGAAGACGGATTGCACATCGCTGCTGATGGGGTCGTCATCGTCAATGCGGCTGAGCTGGGTCGGAGCGGAAGGGGCAGCCGGGTAGGTGGCTGCGGCCGACATGCCTGCGGCCGGGTTGGCTTTGCCGGTGAACACCACGCGCACCAGGTATTCTTTTTCCATCACCGCGTCTTCGCCAATCAACTGGCGCGCCACCCGGCCGTCCTGGGTCAGCACCAAAAGGCCGGTGGAGTCGATGTCCAGGCGGCCGGCGGGCACCAGGCTTTTGAGCTGGCTGCCGTGAAAGAAGAAGCGCGCGTTGTCATCCTGCCAGCGGTTTTGCGGCTGCACCAGGGTGATGGCGGGCTCATGCCCGTCCTCGGCCTGGCCGCTGACCAGTCCTATGGGCTTGTTGATCAGAATCGTGACCTGGTTGGCCTGCTGGCCCTTGGCCTGTTTGTCGATGTCGATCTTCACGTTGGGGTCTACTTGCATGCCCATCTCGGCCACGCGGCCGTTGACCTTGACCCAGCCCTTGGCAATCCATTCATCGGCCTCACGGCGCGAGGCCAGGCCCAGCTCGGCCATGCGCTTGTTCAGGCGCACCGTGCCATTGGCGCCTGCGGCCTTGGTATTGCTTTGCCCTGCCGGAATGGGTGCGCGCCCGGGAGGGGGCGCGGCGCGGCGAAAAACGGGAGGGGCTTTGGGGTCGGTCATGGGCAGTGTCGGTTGCGTGAAGCCCCCATTTTACGAGCCAGCCCATGTCTGTTCGCTCCAGTGTGCAGCGCGCCGCCGGGCAGGCCGCTGCAGGCTCTGGCTCAGCCCTTCTTCATGGGGCAGGTGTTAAGCCCCAGCACGGTGTACAGCGGGCACCAGCCGATGGCGCCGGTCAGGAGCGGCACCACGCCAATCCAGCCCCAGACACCGATGGTGCCGGTGAGCATCAGGGCCAGCAGCAGCAGTCCGGCGGCTACGCGCAGTGCGCGGTCTATCGTGCCTTCATTGGGTTTCATGGGGGGTCCTTTTGCATCAAGAGTGGTAGAGGCCCCTATTGAAGCGCCTGCAGGCCGATCTGTATGTGACTTGCGTCACACCCAGCCAGGCCAGCGGGGATCAAACCGGCTGGCCGTCGGCCAGGGCGCGCAGCGCGCGGCTGTCGCGAATCAGGATGTGTTCGCGTGCCAGTTCCACCCAGCCCTCGCGCTCAAAGCGGCGCAGCAGGCGCGACACCATTTCGCGCACCGTGCCCAGCTCGCTGGCCAGTTGCTGGTGCGTCAGCACCAGGGTCTGGCCCCGGCCCAGCAGGCAGGCGGCCAGGCGCTGGTCCAGCCGTTGAAAAGCCACCGCGTCAATCAGGCTGGTGAGGTCGGCCATGCGCTCGGCAAACAGGCCCAGCACGGCGTTGCGAAACGCAGCGGTTTCCAACCACTGGG
>JAYVNF010000134.1:0-6042 GCA_043758575.1 Rhodoferax sp. | reverse complement strand
TCCAGACTGAGAGACGAAGCACCTTGGAACACGACAGCAAACCTCACATTTTTGAAGACAGGCGGGAATGTGGTTCTTGAATGGCATTTTTCACCACTTAATTCCACTTTTTTGCACTGTACCAGCAAAGCGCCGTCCTGCAAGCAGCCTTACAAGAAAAATTTCAATGAAATCAAGGACTTAGCGCCGGTTGTGCAGGTCGCAACAGGGCAAAAACCGTTCTAAATGAAGCACTTAGCAGAGGGACTGCAAGTGATGCTTGAAGCAATGCCCGGTGCCGTGCCGGGCCTGCTTTACAAGATGTAGCGCGACAGGTCTTCGTTCTGGCTGAGCTCGGCCAGCCGGGTGTCCACATAGGTGGCGTCGATTTCCACGCTCTGGCCGGCCAGGGCAGCGGCGTCAAAGCTCACGTCATCCAACAAGCGCTCCATCACGGTGGCCAGGCGGCGTGCGCCTATGTCCTCGGTGCGTTCGTTGACTTCGAAGGCGATTTTCGCCAGACGGGTAATGCCCTCGGGTGTGAAGTTCAGTGTGACCCCTTCGGTGGCCAAGAGCGCCTGGTACTGGCGTGTGAGCGAGGCATGGGTTTGCGTCAGGATGGCTTCAAAATCCTGCACCGAGAGCGACTGCAATTCCACGCGGATGGGAAAGCGGCCCTGCAACTCGGGAATCAGATCGCTGGGCTTGCTCAGGTGAAAGGCGCCTGAGGCCACGAACAGAATATGGTCGGTCTTGACCATGCCGTATTTGGTCGACACCGTGGTGCCCTCCACCAGCGGCAACAGGTCGCGCTGCACGCCCTGGCGCGAGACCTCGGCACCGCTGCCCTCGCTGCGCGAGGTGACCTTGTCGATCTCGTCGATGAAGACAATGCCGTTTTGCTCCAGCATGGCAATCGCCTGGCTTTTGATGTCGTCTTCGTTGACCAGTTTGGCGGCCTCTTCGTCCACCAGCAGCTTGTGCGCCTCGCTGATCGGAAGCTTGCGGGTCTGGCGCCGGCTCTGCCCGAACTGGCCAAACATGCCGCGCAATTGTTCCGTCATTTCTTCCATGCCGGCCGGACCCATGACTTCGAGCTGCGGGGCGGGCTGGGCCACCTCGATTTCGATCTCGCGCTCGGCCAATTGCCCTTCGCGCAGCTTCTTGCGAAAGGTCTGGCGCGCCGTGCTCTCCGGGGTTGGCTCGCTACCTGCAGCAGAGGCAAAGCCGAAGTCGTTGCGCGGCATGGGAATCAGGATGTCCAGGATGCGCTCTTCGGCCGCATCCTCGGCGCGGGCGCGCACCTGGGCCTTGGCGCTCTCGCGCGTCTGTTTGACGGCAATATCGGCCAGGTCGCGGATGATGGAGTCCACATCCTTGCCGACATAGCCGACCTCGGTGAACTTGGTCGCCTCCACCTTGATGAAGGGCGCATCGGCCAGGCGCGCCAGGCGCCGGGCGATCTCGGTCTTGCCCACACCGGTGGGGCCAATCATGAGGATGTTCTTGGGTGTGATTTCAGCGCGCAGGCTGCCCTGCACCTGCTGACGGCGCCAGCGGTTGCGCATGGCAATGGCCACCGCGCGCTTGGCCTGGGCCTGGCCGACGATGTGTTTGTCCAGTTCGGCAACGATTTCTTGGGGTGTCATGGGGTGGCAGGCTTGCGCCCTCAGTCCAGGGTTTCTATGGTGTGCTGCATATTGGTGTAAATGCAGATTTCGCCGGCAATTTCCAGCGAGCGCTTGACTATGGTTGCGGCGTCCAGCTCGGTGTGGTGCAGCAAGGCCATGGCGGCGGCCTGCGCATAGGCGCCACCGGAACCGATGGTGACGATACCGTCTTCGGGCTCCAGCACATCGCCGTTGCCGGTGATGATGAGAGAGGCATCCTTGTCGGCCACCGCCAACATGGCCTCCAGGCGGCGCAGCACGCGGTCGGTGCGCCAGTCCTTGGTCAGCTCTATGGCCGCACGCACCAACTGGCCCTGGTGCTTTTCCAGCTTGGCCTCAAAGCGCTCGAACAGGGTGAAGGCGTCGGCGGTGGCGCCGGCAAAGCCGGCCAGCACCCGTCCGTGGTAGAGCTTGCGCACTTTGCGCGCCGAGCCCTTGACCACGATGTTGCCCAGGGTGACCTGGCCGTCGCCGCCTATGGCGACTTGGTAGCCGTCAGCGGTTTTGCGCCGCACGCTGATAATGGTGGTGCCGTGATAGTGTTCCATGTGCCTCCAAGCTGGGGCCTTACCACCCCGATTGCAAGATGGGCCCTGCTGCGGTCTCAGGATTCAGGGCCTAGATGGCGCGCAGAACCACCTTGGCATGTTCATTGATACCAATGACGTTGAAGAATGCCGCCACCAGACGGTGCACATCGCGGAACTGCACCTGGTTGCCTTCGGCCTGGCGCATGGCCACCCAATTGAGAATGCTGCCGGCCGCAGCAAAGTCCACGCGAACCAGGTCGCGGCAGGAAATCAGCACCTGCTGCCCGCCCTCGGGCACCGCTCGCAGGGCCGACAGGGCCTGCGTGGCGTCGCCCATGATCTGCCCCTGCAGGGTCAGGGTGCTGGCCTGGGCTTGGTGGTCGCGCTGGTTGGTGGATTCTGTGGCGCCATGGCCCAGCATGGCGTCGCCAGCGGAGCTGCTGCTGCCTTCAAAGTGGCAGCTGGCCTGCACCCAGGCCGGTGGTGCCACTTCGTAGGTGACGCAGTAGTCCAGTGCGGCCAGTTCAAAATCGTCTTGCAAACCCATGGCGCGCAAGGCATTCAGGCGCAACTGCCAGCAGCTTTGCGCCACCTCGCGGTTGCCCGATGGTGTGAGCGCGCGCAAGGCCTTGACCAGGCACTCTTCGCCATCGAAACGCAGTGATACCGGCTCGTCACACAGGCTGCCAAACAGACCGTCCAGCAAGGGCACGGCATTGGGTGCAATCTCTTCCAGGGCGCCCCAGCCCAGGTACCAGGGTGTGGGGGTGGACACCATGATCTGGCGCAAGCCCTCCATGGCCTGGGCCGTCAGCGTGGCGGGGCATTCCCAATTTCGGCTCACGGGTGCTGCCCCAACCACTGCTCCGGGTTGGCCGCCGGCCATCTCGCCCAAGGCGTACCACACCGGGCGCGCGCCCTCGAGTTGCAAGGAAAACTCATGGCAGGCCACATCAAAAGCCGCCTGGTTGTTGGTAACGCGGTACAGGTCCAACAGGGCTGCGGCCCAGGAGTGCGCCAGCGCCGGTGCTGACACATTGCCGCGCAGGGCCGCCAAGAGGCCCTTCTCGGCCCCGGTGTCGTCACTGTTGGCAAAACGGATGGCACCCTCTTCCAGCTCTGGATCGGTCTCTAGGTCATCGACCTCGATGGCAAACAGGCGCGAGGTGGAAAACCGTTTGCTGGGCTCACCCGGGTCCGCCGGGTCATCCAGCAAGTCCATGCCGGGCACCGAAGCCATGTCCGCTGCCATCTGGGTGGGGATGAATTCGTCCGCAAAATCGCCAGGCTCAGCTCCATCGCCATGGCGCATGGACGCGGGTTCGGTCACGGCAAAAGGGGCCGACATATCGGAGTCACTGGGGTGCAACTCGGAGTTGGACAGGTTGGGGGGCGGCACGGTCGCGTCCCCATTGGGATAGACGGAGGTCTGCGGGGCTGCACCGCCCACACTGCCAACGCCACCGGTCTTGCTCTTCCACCACTGGCGCGACATTTGCGCCTCGATCTCATCGATCTTCTTGAGCGTGACGGCGCGTCCCCCCAAGTCACTGGGCAGGCTGTTCTGGAAAAAGGACTGGCGCGCCAGGCTGGCAATGGTGCTGGGATCGCGGTCACGCAACTTGCGCAACTGGTCGAACTCGCGCTTGCGGACAAAATCATTTTGACGCTTGCGCTCTATCATGGCCTTGAGGGCCTGCTTGTCGTAGCCGTTGGCATCGCTGTCGGCCGGTTGGTCCAGCTCCGACCAGTCTTTGGTCGGGTTGCGCACGAACATGGCGACCTTGGACAGCAGCCCGGGTCTATCGTCTTTGGTGGCCATGGCTACGCGGCTTGGAAATCAGCAAACAGACGGTGTAGCAATCAATCGCCAAACATTTTTTGTTTGAGCTCACGGCGCTGCTGCGCCTCCAGCGACAGCGTCGCCGTGGGGCGGGCCAGCAGGCGTCCCACGCCAATGGGTTCACCGGTTTCGTCGCAATAGCCGTAGTCGCCGGCATCGATGCGGCCAATCGACTGCTCAATCTTCTTCAGCAATTTGCGCTCGCGGTCGCGCGTTCGCAACTCCAGGGCATGCTCTTCTTCAATGGTGGCGCGGTCGGCCGGATCGGGCACCACCGAGGTGTCTTCCCGCAGGTGCTCGGTGGTTTCACCGGCACTGTTGAGGATGTCCTGCTTGAGCACGCACAGCTTCAGGCGAAAGGCCTGCATCTGCACCTCGTTCATGTATTCCGCATCCGGCATGGCCATCAGATCCGCATCGGTCAACTCGGCCACCGGTTTGGTCTTCCAATTGTTGGCCAGCTTGGGGTCTTTTTTGATCGAGGACGGCAGGGCTGGCACGATCACTGGCACGGGCGCCGACTGGCTGTAGCTGGCTTTGGCGGCGGTGGAGGCCACGGCCTGGGCCATGGAGGGCACGGTGAGCTGGGCCAGGCGTGAGGAAGGGCGGCCGGTTTTTTGCGCAACCACGTTGGACGCGGCGGGCGCTGCTACGGGTTGGGGCTTGGGCGCAACAGTGGACATGGGAGCAGATACTTTTTCAGGAGGGGCTGATTTGGCAGCGGATTTGCTGGCCACAGCGGACTTGGAAGAGGCAACGGGCGCAGGCGCCTTGCTGGCCTTGGCAGGGGCGACTGGCGCCACTGCTTTGGATGCGGTTTTCACCGGTGCCTTGGCCGTCACTTTGGCGGGGGCTTTGGCAACTGGCTTGGCGACGGGTTTCACAGCCGCCTTTACTGTCACTTTGGCGGGTACTTTGGCCACCACTTTGGCTGCCGGTTTGGCCGCAGCTTTTGCAGCAGGCTTCACGGGTTTGCTGACCGTTTTGACAGCAGCCTTGGGCTTAGCGCTGGCTGCTTTGGACTTGGGGTCTTTCCCGGATTTGGCATTCACGTGGTCTCTCCTGGTGGAACTCGCCGGCTTGTTTTCGTTAGCGCTATGAATCTCACGGGAGGCATTTGAGGGCGCTTCCTGTGGGGTTTCTCCGGCGCGCGAGTGTACAGGTTCCGCCATCGGAAATCCCATCAGTTGCAAAATCGAGACAAACATCGCGCCCCCAGCCATCATCACACTCCTTCAAAACCAGCGGTCTTGTTGGGACCAGCATAGCGCAGCACCATTAAACACCGGCTACACCAAGGATTGCTCCAGGCCCTGCAACAAAATATCCTTGGGCAGGTCAATGCCAATGAACACCATTTTGCTGGTGCGCACCTCATCCGCACCCCAGGCCGGCCCGAGGTCACTGCCCATCAACTGGTGCACACCCTGGAAGATGACCTTGCGATCGGTGCCGGTCATGTGCAGCACACCCTTGTAGCGCAGCATGCGCGGACCGTACACATTGACGATGGCGCCCAGAAAGTCTTCCAGCTTGGCCGGATCGAAGGCGCGCTCGGACTTGAAGACAAAGCTTTTCACGTCGTCATCGTGGTGATGGTGGTGGCCTTGTCCATGGTCATCGCCGTGAGCGTGGGAAGGGTGATCGCAATGCGCACCGTCTTCGTGGTCGTGGTGTTCATGCTCGTTGTGGTCGTGACCATGGTCGTGGTGCGCATGGTCGTGGTCGCCTTCCTCGAGGAAGTCCGGGTCAATGTCGAGCTTGGCGTTCAGATTGAAGCCGCGCAGGTCAAACACCTCGCTCAGTGCCACCTCACCAAAATGCACGGCGCGCTGCGGTGCGCGCGGGTTCATGTGCTTCACGCGGTGCATCAGGGCGTCCAGCGCCTCTTTGGACACCAGGTCGGACTTGCTGATGAAGATCTGGTCGGCAAAGCCGACCTGGCGGCGTGCCTCCTGGCGGTCATTGAGCTGCTGTTCGGCGTGCTTGGCATCCACCAGGGTCAGGATGGAGTCCAGCA
>JAYVNF010000133.1:0-6078 GCA_043758575.1 Rhodoferax sp. | reverse complement strand
TGCTGCTGGCTGCCGGTGAGGGCCTGCGCATGGGCGGTGTGGCCAAGTCGCTGATCCGTTTGCAGGGCGTGCCCCTGATCAACCGCCAGCTGATTGCGCTCAGCGGCGCTGGTGTGGACGAGGTGGTGGTGGTCACCGGCCACGCCCGCGAACCGGTGGAAGCGGCCGTGGCCAGTTTCCCCGTGACGCTGGCCTTCAATGCCGACTACCAGCAGGGCCAGCAGAGTTCTGTGCGCCTGGGACTGGCCATGCTGGGCGCGAAGTTTGATGCCGTGCTGGTGCTGCTGGCCGACCAGCCGCTGATCGGAGCGGCCGACCTCACCGAACTGATTGCCGCCTTCAAAAAGCGCCCCCAGGGCCATGTGCTGGTACCCATGGTGCAGGGCCAGCGCGGCAACCCCATCGTGCTGGACGAGGAGGCGCGCGAGCAAATCCTCGCCAGCGGCGCGAACCTGGGCTGCCGCAACCTGATAGAGCGCAACCCCGAGCTGGTGTACGTGCACAACACCGAGAACAGCCGCTTTGTTACCGATCTGGATACACCCGAAGACCTGAACGCTTTGGCACTGCGCACCGGATGGCGGCTGGAGTTGCCACAGCCCCTGGCCATGTCCGTGCCAGACACTGCGGCATGAACACCTTGCCAAGCACCGGCAGCGTGCAGCAACATTGGCCCGTACCCGTGGCCCGGCACCGCTTTGCCCAGGCCGGCGAAGTCAACCCGGTGCTGGCCCGCGTCTTCAGCGCCATGCGCGCCACCGACCCGCTGCAGGCGCCGGGCAGCCGCTTCTACGCCAGCCGCAACGACCTGCTGCAGCGCGTGGACTTGCCGGAGTTCACCGCCCTGATTGGCTTCATCGCCCAGGCCTTGCAGAGCACCATCAAGGATGCCAACGCGGGCGTCTGGCCGCAGGGTCGCCATGCCATGCAGCTGGAGCTGATGGGCGTGTGGTTCCAGATCCAGAATGGCGCCGCCTTCCACGACATCCACACCCATGGCAACTGCTCCTGGTCGGGTGTCTACTACCTGCAGATCGACGCGCTCGAAGAACGCAGCCAGCATGCGCAGTGGGGCGCACAGAACGGGGCCACGCGCTTTTACAGCCCGCTGTTTCCGCTCTTGGGTGGCGCCCATATGGACATGGGCAATGCCTTCATGCAGCAGGCCACGCTGGATGTGAGCCCCAGTGCCGGCGAGCTGCTGCTGTTCCCCGCCTTTCTGCCGCACAAGGCCATGCCCTATGAGGGCCGCAGCGACCGCATCGTCGTGTCCTTCAATGCGCAACTGCATGCGGCCGGTGGCGACCAGGTGTTTGGCTACGCTGCGGCCTAGCCGCGCGTGTGTTGGCGTGCCTACGTCCATCATGTGCGAGAGAGGGCACTATTTCATCCCCAGGAACTGTGAACTGAGTTGTGGATAACTGTGGGGCAACCCTGCCAGACCCGCATGCCTATTGGGCTGCCAGACGGTGCTCAAAAAGGATGCAGATCGTTTGTGCGGATGTGCTAGGCGGGGCGTGACACTGGTAGTTGCCGGTGAGATTGACAAGTATGCATATGTTATGCACACTAGACGCCTCATTTCCACGCGTAAGGCCTGTCGTGGCGAAACGGAGCAATACCATGCGTAAAGAATATGACTTCAGCAAAGGCAAGCGTGGCGCCGTCCTGCCGTCGGCCGGCAAGACGCGCATCACCATCATGCTCGATGATGATGTGATCGCGTTCTTCCGTGCCCGCGCCGAGGCGGCTGGGGGTGGCTACCAGACGCTTATCAACAGTGCCCTGAGGGCCGTGGCCGTTCAGTCTTCCGGAAAAGACTCCGAACCGCTCACCGTCGCCCGGTTGCGAGAAGTTTTGCGGGAAGAGCTGCACACGGCCTGATACGCCCTGCAGCCTGGCGCGGCCTACGCGCTGGCTTGCGACCCCGCACCCAAGGCCGTCGCACAACATGGTTGCAAGCAGGGCTATTACCTAATTGAATTGTGTGCAATTGAATTGCACGCTACATTTGCGCCATGCCTACACGCAATCAACCCCCCAGCGCGGCACCAGATGCCACTGCCCCCGGTCTGCTGCAGCTCGATAACCAGCTCTGCTTTGCGCTGTATTCGACCTCGCTGGCCATGACCAAGGTCTACAAGCCGTTGCTGGCCGCACTGGGCCTGACCTATCCGCAGTACCTGGTGATGCTGGCGCTGTGGCAGGACGATGGCCTGATGGTGTCCGAGCTGGGTGCGCGCCTGTTTCTGGACTCCGGCACACTGACACCGCTGCTCAAGCGCCTGGAGGCCGCGGGCCTGGTGAGCAGGCTGCGTGACACCCAGGACGAACGCCGCGTGCGGCTCCAGCTCACCGCCACCGGGCGCCGGCTCAAGGCCCGCGCCGGGAAGATTCCAGCCTGCATCATGCAAGCCACCCAGTCCAGCCTGCCCGAGTTGAGCGCCTTGACGCGCGACATCCAGGCCCTGCGCGAGCGCCTCACTGCGTAAGCACCCCCAGCACCGTGCCAGCTCCCTGCGGAGTGGCTTTTGCAAACACGTTTTTCCCCTGTCCCACTTCATTCATCACAAGGACCCTCACCATGACCACCAAACTCGACAAAGTGCTCTACACCGCCCACGCCCACACCACCGGTGGCCGCGAAGGCCGCTCGGTCACTGACGACGGCCTGCTCGACGTGACGCTCACCCCGCCCAAGGCCATGGGGGGCTCCGGTACCGCCACCAACCCCGAGCAGCTGTTTGCCGCCGGCTACTCGGCCTGTTTCATGGGCGCCCTCAAGCACGTGGCTGGTATGAAAAAGGTGCCGGTACCGGCCGATGCGTCGATTGACGCCAGCGTGGACATCGGCCCGATCCCGGCCGGCTTCGGCATCGCCGTCAAGCTGCTGATCACCCTGCCGGGTGTGGACCGTACCGTGGCCCAGGACCTGGTGGACACTGCGCACCAGGTGTGCCCTTATTCGAACGCCACCCGTGGCAACATCGATGTGGAACTGACGCTGGCCTGAGTCCGCGCGGCTGGCTTGGCCCCTGGAGAACGGCGATAAATCCGCCTGTTCCCTGGGGTGTGCACTGCACTGCAGCGCAGCAAAGTAAAATACGCACATGAGCAAGCCAACCAGCAAGACCACCATATTGGACGACGGTCTGCGTTACAAGTCCAAAGTCGGTGGGTCGCCTTTTTCGGCGCCCCCTTTTTCCGGTAATTCCACCATGTCCTGTTTTCTGTGCGGCAAGCACAGGCCGCGTTCCGAGATGGTCACGCGCAAGCTGATTGGCAAGTCGCAGGCGGTCTGCTCGCCCAAGTGCTGAGTACCTGAAGCCGGCGCTGCTTGCCACGCCCCGGGGAGCAGCCTGGCAACGGCTCGGGTCAGTGCATCAGACGGGCACGCTCGTACTTCTGCACCTCGGCCACCGGGTACAGCAGCACGCCGACAGCCTTGACGTAGCGCGGCCCCAAGCCAACGGCACTGCACAGACCGATGGCACACACCGATCGGCCCCAGCGCTGGGCCAGTTCCTGTTGGGACAACATTGTTGGTATCGGCATTTCCATGGTCTGCGGCGGGTCGGGTTGGAACATGCTGCATTGTGGTCGCCAGGCACGCAGGCAATGGCTGGAAAAGCCCGGTAATCCGGGTGAACCTTCACGCACCGGTAGCTACCGGCAGGCAACACCTTTAAGGCATGGGCATGGACACATTGGGACCGGTTGACATCGTCTACCTGTGGGTGGATGGCAGCGACCTGGCTTGGCGGCGCAAGCGCGAGGCCGCGCGCCAGCGCCTGTCGCCCCAGCAGCGCCTGGCGGTGTCGGTCTATGGCGATGTGGAGGGGCGCTTTCGTGACAACGAGGAGCTGCGCTACAGCCTGCGTGCGCTGGAGCGCTTTTTCCCGCAGCACGGCACGGTCTACATCGTCACCGACGGGCAGACGCCGGCCTGGCTGCAAAGCCACGCCCAGCTGCGCATCATTGACCACCGCGAGCTGATCCCGCAAGCGCTGCTGCCGACCTTTGACTCCTGCAACATCGAGTCCTATATCCACCGCATACCGGGGCTCTCGGAGTGCTATTTCTATTTCAATGACGATGTGTTTTTTGGTGCCCCGGTACGCTTGGGCGACTGGTTCTGGGAGGGCGGTGTGTATGCCGGCTGGTCGGACGAATCGGCCGTCAGCCCCGGCCCCCTGCGCAACGCCGCCAACGCCCTGGACAACGCCTGCCGCCTGTCCATCGCCTGGCTGGATGCCCATCCGGACGCGGGCGTGGTGGCGGGCTACCAGCACACCTACCGCACCTTTTCCCATTCCCCGCGCGCCATGCGCAAGTCCCTTGTGTGCGCTTTGGAGCACATAGCGCCAGACTTGTTTGCGCGCGTGCGCGCCACCGTGTTCCGGGCCTGGGACCGGCCCACCATCGTCTCCGACTTTGTCATGCGCTGGGCGCTGGCCCACGGCCAGGCCCGCATGCGCAGCTACGCCCATGCCTACGTCGGCAGTGGCGAGGCCGGGTCGGCCGCGCAGCTGCAGCGCGTTGAGCGCGAGCTGGGCGCGCTGCATTTCTTTTGCATCAATGACACGCTGGACAACACCGGTGCCGACGACCCGCGCCTGCTGCAGCTGCGCGACAGCCTGCAAGTCCTGTTTGGCCAGGCCTCACGCTACGAACGTTTAGCGCAGCTAGCCTAGCGCTGCTCCCGCTGCCCATCGGCATGCTGGGCAAAGCGGCCCTGGGGCTGCGCGTGCACCGGATCGCTGGAAGCCCAGGGCCAGCCGCCAAACTGGGTCGCCTGGTAGTCCTTGAAGGCCTGCTGGATCTCGGCCTGGGTGTTCATGACAAAGGGCCCGTACTGCGCCACCGGCTCGCCAATCGGGCTGCCTTGCAGCAGCAGGAGTTCGGCCTCGCTGTCACCATTGATTAGCTCCAGCGCCTGGTTGGCCACCACCTCGATGGCCTGCGCCACGGCCACGCTTTGCCCGGCCAGCTGCAGGCTCGTGCCTTTGAAAAAATAGAGTTGCCGGCGCGTGCTGGCACGGGTGGCCGCAGGCAGGGTCCAGCGCGCGCCGGGCGCCAGTTTCAAGGTCAGGATCGCCAGGTCCGCGTCATTTTCCGAGGCCCATGAATCGGGCGGCGGGGGCAGGCTGGCGCTGCCCAGCAGCTTCCCGGCAATGCTGGTGACCTGGGTACGCAGTCCCTGGGCATCGTGGAAGTCGGCGCGCGGTATGTCTTCGTGCCAGAACATGGTGAAGTGCGGCTCGGCCATCTTGCTTTTGGCCGGCAGGTTCAGCCAGATCTGGAACAGCTCGGTGGGGTTGGGCGCCTGTGCCTGCAGCAGCGGAAACATCTCGCAGTGCACGATGCCCTTACCGGCCGTGAGCCACTGCACATCGCCGCCACCAAAGCGTGCCGTGGCACCCAGCGAATCGGAATGGTCTATCAGCCCCTCGCGCACGATGGTGACGGTCTCAAAGCCCCGGTGCGGGTGGGCCGGGAAGCCCGGCACGGTGTCACCGTGGTACATGCTCCAGCCGTCCTTGCCAGAGAAGTCCTGGCCCAGATTGCGTCCGGCCAGCGACACTGCCGGGCCAAGCTGCGCATTGCCTGGCGGGTAGGCGTCGTTGTGGTGCACACAAAAAAGAAAAGGGTCCAGGGTCGGCCAGGGAAAGCCCAGGGGCAGGATGCGCAGAATGGTGTTGTTCATATTCGGGTCGAATGTTCCTAACAAGTCCCTACAGTTATCTATGGATTGGGGCGATGTTGGCGTTGCGTGGTGCTTGCCACGACACTCGTGGCAATGCACAGACTTTACCCCGGCCAACCCTGTGGCAAAGACGCCAGCAGGCAATACCCATGAAGCAGCCACACGATGGGGGCAGCGCACAGCGATGGCATTTTGCTGCCGGTGAACTTTTCTCTATGTACCCGAGCGCACACACCTCCTGTCCGCGCTGGGTGTGCACAGCAACGCCTTGCTGGTGGCGTTGGCAATCTGCCACGGATATTCCTGAAAAAAATAAAAAGGCGTTTGTAGGGTAAAACTTAGCTACACCGTAAGAAACTTCCCGCATCATG
>JAYVNF010000132.1:0-6088 GCA_043758575.1 Rhodoferax sp. | reverse complement strand
GCACGGCGCTGCTGGCCCAGTCCACCTCGCCCTCCACCCGCAGCAGCGGACGGCCAGCCGGGTTTATAACAAATGTGGTCGGGAAGGTGTGCACGCCGCAGTCACGGGTGGCCTCGCCATAGGAGTCGCGCACATAGGCCAGGGCCGGTGCATTGGCATCGCGAAAGCGCTGCACCGCCGCGCGTGACTCCTTGTAATTGAGTGCCACCACCTTGAGCCGCTGCGCCTTGAAGCGCTCCTGCAGCACTTCAAAGGAGGCCATCTCGGCGCGGCAGGGCTCGCACCAGGTGGCCCAGAAATTCAGCAGCACGACCCGGCCTGCCTCTTGCGCAAGCGCCCAGGGCTGTTCTTGCAGGTCGGGCAGGCGCAGCGCGGGCAGCGTGCGCTCAGGTGGCCAGGGCAGCCAGCGCGCACTGTCACCGGGCCCAGGCGCGTTGGCCGCATGCGTGGCACTGGCAGCAGTGGATCCACTGGCGGTGACCAGGCTGCCTGTCGCCTGCGCGCTCAGCGGCAGCACAGCGGCGCCCAGGTAAAGCGTGGCTTGGCGGCGATTGGGTAGCAGCTGCTTCACGCCGAGGGCAGCGCACGCAGCTGCAACTGGTGGCGAAACAGCCAGAGCAGGCCCAGGGCCATCACCGCCACCGGCAGCAGCGAGCCGATGTTGAGCCAGCCCCAGCCCTGGGTGGTGACCAGGGCGCCCGAGGCAAACGAGGTCACGGCCATGGTGGCAAAGACGCAGAAGTTGATCAGGGCCTGGGCCCGGTTCTTATCCTGCGGCAGATAGCCTTGCATGGACAGGGTGGTGCTGCCCGTAAAGAGAAAATTCCAGCCCACGCCCAGGAAAAACAAGGCCAGCACAAACTGCGACTCACCCAGCCCGCTCAGGGCCACGCCAATACAGGCCAGGTTCAGCAACACGCCCACGCCCATCACCGGCACGGCGCCAAAGCGCTGGATCAGGCTGCCGGTGACAAAGCCGGGGGCGAACATGCCGATCACATGCCACTCCAGCACCCAGGCGGTGCTGGCAAAGGGCAGGCCGCAGGTTTGCATGGCCAGCGGTGTGGCCGCCATCAAGAGGTTCATGACGCCGTAGCTGAGTGCCGCCGACAGCAGGGCAATCGCAAACACCGGCTGGCGCAGCAATTCCCACAGGCTGCGCCCGCTGGCCGTGCTGGCCGGCCCTGCCGGCAAGGGCGCAAAGCGGATCGCCGATACCACCCCCAGCGAGAGCAGGGCCACCAGGGCCAGCGCCACATAGGCACCGGCAAAGTCCACCGCCAGCAGGCTCTTGGTGCGCAGCGCCAGGTTGGGGCCTATCACCGCACCCATCAGGCCGCCGGCCATCACCAGCGAGACTGCCTTCTCGCGGAAGTTGGCAGCGCACAGCTCCACTGCCGCAAAGCGGTAGAGCTGGCCGTTGGCGCTGTAGTAGCCAGCCACCACGGTGGCAAACACCAGCAGCCAGAAGGACTTGTCCAGCACCGCCCAGGCCCCCAGGCCGGCCGACAGCAGCGCCACCAGCAGGCCCAGCTGAAACGAAACCTTGCGCCCATAACGCGCCTGCGTGTGCGCCACCAGCCCGGTGCTCAGGGCGCCCCCGACCACATAGCCCACCACCGGCAAGGTGGCCATCCAGGCCAACGGCGCCAGGCTCAAGCCGACCAAGCCGTTGATGGCGATGAAGGTGACGTTGTTGGTCAGAAACAGGCCTTGCGCCAGGGCCAGCAGCCAGAGGTTGCGGTTCATGCCGAGCCCTTGGGTGCGGCCGCTGCGGCGCTGGCGCTGGCAGCGGGTGGGGCTGCAGCTGGCACGGAAGGATAGGGAATGAACTCGGTCTCGCCGGCCACCGTGGCAAAGCGCTGTGCCTGCCAATCCTCCTTGGCCTGCAGCAGGCGCTCCTTGCGGCTGGAGACAAAGTTCCAGGCGATAAAGCGTGGCCCCAGCGGCTCGCCACCAATCAGGATGACGCGCGTAGATGCCATGTTGGAGGCCAGCAGCGGCAGGCTGCCCGGGGCCAGCACGCGCATCTGCTGCGCCGGCAGGTCCAGGCCGTCCAGCGTGCAGCCTGCATCCAGGGGGTAGAGCGCCCGCTCGGCATAGTCGGCCGGAAGCTGCAAGGCCGCGCCACGCTGCAGCTGCAGGTCCAGATAGACCGTGGGCGAGAGCGCGGGTGCGGGCGAGCGCATGCCAAAGGCAGACCCGGCCATCACCGTAACGTGTACACCGTCCAGCAAACGTTTGGGCAGTGCCTCGGCGCCAAAATGCTGAAACGACGGTTCGCACTCCTCCTGCTCGGCGGGCAAGGCCATCCACAGTTGCAGACCATGCGAGACACGCACCTGGTCAGCAGGTCGGCCGGTGTGCGCTCGGAGTGCACGATGCCGCGCCCGGCCGTCATCCAGTTGAGCTGACCCGGCTCCATGCGCTGCACGGCGCCAGTGGAGTCGCGGTGCAGCATGGCGCCTTCAAACAAGTAGGTGACCGTGCTCAGGCCAATGTGCGGATGCGGGCGCACATCGTGGTTGTCGCCGGGCTGGGCCTGCACCGGCCCAAAGTGATCGAAGAACACAAACGGACCGACCGACTGGCGTTGCGCTGCGGGCAGCAAACGCCGCACGACAAAGCCGCCCCCCAGGTCGTGCAGGCGGGGCAACAGGGTAAGAGGTGTTTGCATCGGGCGTCTCGGCTGGGGTGGAGGCCCATTATTGCCGCACGCAGCGGCCCTGTCTTGTCAGGCCCAAGCGCTATTATTTCGGCAAGGACTTGGACCAGGCCTCCAGCGCCATCACGGCCGAGGACATGCTCAGCGCCTTTTCCACCACCGCCGCCCAGACCTCGGACTGCACCGTCACACCGTACTGAAAGGTCGGGCGCTCGCGCATGCGCTTGGCCACCAGTTGGTCCATTTTGGCCTCGCCAATGTCCAGCCCCAGGGAGGCCAGGATTTGGCGCTTTTGCGCCACCATGCCGGACACTCGGATCAGGTTGAGCAGGCGCGCATTCAATGCAGCATCGCTGCTGACGCTCTGGGCCCGCTTGTAGATCAGTTCATTGACCAGTGTGGCAAGCACCACTGCCGCATCGGCGTTGGGCGCCACCCAGGCCAACTCGCCGGCAAAGTGCAGCAAGCCGCGTTTGAGTTGCAATTGGGGCGACTCCAGCGCACGGGCATCGTAAAAGTTGAAGCCCGTGGTGTTCCAGCCAACGGCCTCGAGCTTCACCCAGTCACCGCCCACACGCATGTGCAAGCGGATGCTGATGTGGCTGTGGCGGTCCTGGGTTCTGGCGATGGCTGCGGCTGCTGCGGGCACCGGGGGGCTCCTGATGGGTGTTGTCTGCGGTATAGCACTGGTGGGCGCTTCGCGCCAGCGTCTGGCGTCATGGGCTTCAGACCGGCAGCTTGCTTGGACAGGCTGTGCTGGGCAGGCCCAATTGGCAGTGCCCTGCTAAACTGACCAGTACCCCCACGGCACGCCTTGCCCCACACCCCATGATCACACGCATTGCCTCGGAACAGTTACGCGTAGGAATGTATATCCACCACCTGGAGTGTGGCTGGATGAACCACCCTTTTTTGGTGAACCAGTTCAAGCTCACGCAGCAAAGTGAGATCGACAAAATCCTGCAACACGGCATTCGCCAGGTCTCCATAGACACCGAGCGCGGGCTGGATGTGGCCAGCGACGCCGCAGCAGTTACCGACACCGACAGTATTGCCGAAGCCACGTTGGACCTGGATCTGGACCGGCCCGCGCCGCCGGTGCAGCCGACCTCCTTCAGCGATGAGATGGCCGCTGCCAAACGGGTGCTGGCCGAAGCCAGTACGCTGATGGCCGATGTCATGTCCGAAGCGCGCATGGGCCGCATGGTGGAGCTCGAGCAGATGGAGCCGGTCGTGGAGAACCT
The DNA here is from genome assembly GCA_043758575.1 of Rhodoferax sp. Classification (GTDB taxonomy): domain Bacteria; phylum Pseudomonadota; class Gammaproteobacteria; order Burkholderiales; family Burkholderiaceae_C; genus Allorhodoferax. The sequence continues at coordinate 2,179 of JAYVNF010000132.1, read as the reverse complement.
GATCCAGTCGGTGCTGCGCAACCCCGGAGCCCTGAGCTGCCTGGGCCGCATGCGGCAAAAAGACCATTACACCTTTGAGCACGCCATCAATGTCAGCGTGCTGCTGGTCAACTTCTGCCACCACCTGGGCATGGACCGGCGCACCCTGCGCGACGCCGCCATAGGCGGACTGCTGCACGACGTGGGCAAGGTGCACACGCCGGATGCGCTGCTCAACAAGGTAGAGCCCTTGAGCGACGCCGAGTTCGCCCAGATCCGCGCCCATGTGGACCAGGGTGTGGACATGGTGGGCAGCATTGCCGGCATCTCCGACCTGTCGCTGACCATCGTGGCCCAGCACCATGAGCACATGGACGGTGGCGGCTACCCGGCCGGCCTCAAGGGTGCGCAGATTGCCCAGCTCGGGCAGATGGCGGCGATTGTGGACGTCTACGAAGCGCTGACCTCGGCGCGCAGCTACCGGGCTGCGATGGAGCCGGCACAGGCTTTGCAGCGCATTTTTGGCTGGAGCAAGCAGCAGTTCAACAAGGATCTGGTGCAGCGCTTCATCCAGTGCGTGGGCATTTACCCGGTGGGCACGCTGGTGCTGCTGGACAGCGGCATGCTGGCCCTGGTGGTACAGGCCAACCCGGCCCAGCTGCTGCGCCCCACGGTGCGCCTGCTGCTGGACAGCCGGCGCGACCTGCCGATCCCGCCGCGCGATCTGGACCTGGCCAAACCCACGGTCAAGGAGCGCATTGTGAGCAGCGAATCGGCTGCCAAATGGAAGGTCAACCTGGCCTCGCACGTCTAGCGCGCGTGCCGGGTGCGGCGAAACCGGCTACAGGCGTTACCATTGCTGTAGGGGAAAAACAATGACTGCAGCTGAAAAACAAGGCGGAAAAAATCTGCCTGCGCCCAGTGATGCCGAATACCGCAACCGCGTTTTGGAGATGCTGGTGGCCGGTGTGCCCCTGGGCGACATCCTGGACACCTTGGTACGCGGCCTGGAACTGCAACGGCCGGGCGCACTGTGCAGCCTGATGCTGCTGGACAGCGCCCGCCAGCACTTCACCCAGGTGATCTCCCACAGCCTGCCCGACTACTACCGCGAGGCCCTGCTCGGCCTGGCCATAGGCCCCAGCCAGGGCTGCTGTGGCACGGCGGCCTACCGGGGCGAGCGCGTGGTGGTGCAGGACATTGCCAACGATGCGCAGTGGGTCGACTTCGCCGCACTGGCGGCACGGGCCGGCCTTGTGGCCTGTTGGTCGCAGCCAGTCCAATCAGTGAACGGCCAGGTGCTGGGCACTTTTGCCATTTACTACCGCGAGCAGCGGGCCCCGGATGCGGCCGACCTGCAGCTGATCCAGCAGTGTGCGGCACTGGCCTGCATCGCCATCGAAAGAGACGGCGAAGCGCGCAAGCTGCGCGACAGCGAGACACGCTACCGCACCCTGGTGGAATGGTCGCCCGACCCGGTGCTGGTGCACCACCTGGGCACGATTTTGTATGCCAACCCGGCCGCCCTCAAGGCCTTTGGCGCCAGCGACGCCAGCGCGCTGGTGGGGCGCCAAACCAGCAGCCTGGTACACCCCCATTTTCTGGCACAGCAGACCGCGCGCATGCAGGCGCTGCTCGATGGCGTGCCGATAGAGCCCATGGCCCAGTCGCGCTTTTTGCGCCTGGACGGCACACCTTTTGAGGTGGAGGTGCAGGGCACGCCCATCGTCTACGAAGGGCAGAGTGCCATCCACGTGGTGCTGCGCGACATCACCCAGCGCAAGCTGGCGCAGGACCGGCTGCAGCTGGCCGCCAGTGTATTCAGCTTCGCGCGCGAGGGCATTCTGATCACCGATGCCGACACCCGTATCGTCGACGTGAACCAGGCCTTCACCCACATCACCGGCTACCCGCGCGAAGAGGTGCTGGGCCTGCAGGCCCGCATCTTCCGTCTGGGCAAGCACTCGGAAGGCTATTTCGAGCACCTGTGGCGCGACCTCAAGGCGCATGGCCACTGGAGCGGCGAGATCTGGAGCAAGCGCAAGAACCGCGAGTCCTATGCCGAGATGGTCACCATCAGCGCCGTGCTCGACGCCCAGGGCGTGGTGTGCAACTATGTGGTGCTGCTGGTGGACATCACGCCCATGAAGACCTACCAGAAGCAGCTCGAAGACCTGGCGCATTTCGATGCCCTCACCCA
>JAYVNF010000131.1:0-6104 GCA_043758575.1 Rhodoferax sp. | reverse complement strand
GCGTCGTGGATTTCCTCACCCAGAATTTCTTCGATGCGCGTGTAAATCGGCGTCAGCGGGCGCATCGCCGTGGACAGCAAATCCTGCTGCGCCAGCCCATCCACAAAGCCGACGATGGGCGAGGTGGCGCGCATCACCGGGTCGGAGCTGACGCTGAAGCGGGGCGCCACCGGAAAGCCGTTGCGCACCTGTGAACGCATGGCGTTGGACGAGGTCATCCACTTGATGGACTGCAGCGCCAGCGCTGCGCGCTCGGGCGGCAAATTGCTGGGCACGGCCAGCAAAAAGCCACCGACCGGCACGGCGCAGCGCACGCCGCTCAGGTTGGGTTGCGGCAGGTAATGCACTTTGCCTTTGACGCGGGAGCTCAGGTCAAACTCGAAGCGGGCCGCGCGCATGCTCCACGTGTAGCACATGGCGGAGTTGCCGCCCATGAACTCGTTGAGGCTGTGGTTCCAGTCGTACTGCAGCACATCGGGGGATGAGACCTCCAAGAGCGCGTGCATGAACTGCAAGGTTTGCCGGGCCGCGTCCGAGGTCAGGGCGCTGCGCCAGCGCACGCTGCTCTGCCCGGCCTGTGTTTCTTCCACGGGCTGCGGAACCAGCACGGTGCCCTCGTTGGCGTTCAGAAAAAACATGAAGGCACTGGCCAGGGGCATGCCGCGCGCCGCGTTCCAGGACAGGCCATAGCGCTTTCTGCGCGGCGCGTGCAGTTGCCGTGCCGCGGCCAGCAGGTCCTTGAGGGTGCGCGGATAGGCCAGATTGGCGTCGCCGAACAGGTCTTTTCGGGCGGCCAGGCCCTCGACCGTCACGTACAGCGGCACACCAAACTGCTCGGCCCCGTAGGCGCCCGACTCCCACACCGAGGGGTGAAAGTCCTGGCCCGAGAGCAGGCCCTCAAAGGCCGGCGCCGTCAGCGAAGCCACCAACTCCTTGTTGGCAAATTCATGCAGCCAGGGGAAGTTGAGGGCCACGATGTCAAACGCCGACTCCGGCAAGGTGGCGTTGCGCAGCAGGGTCTCGTACAGGTCGGGCAGCTTGAGCAGCGTGAAGTCTTCGCGCGAGCCGGCGTTGGCACGGAAGTCGGTCCACAGGTCACGCAGCGAGGTGAAATAGTTGTCGTCGTGGAACAGGAATTTGAGCCCATAGCTGCCCTTCTCAATCTTGAGCCGCAGTGCCTCGGGCGGCAGCAAATCGTTGATGGAGGTTTGCAGATCGCCCAGGTGGTAGTGGTCATCGACCTGGCTGTCACTGCGTTGGCCAGCCACCTCGGCCAGCATGGACTTGATGCGGTGCGCGTACTCGGTCACCGACTGGCGCAGCAAGGGACTGGCCGCCAGGTAAAACGAATTGCCCACCTCCCGCGCCGGCTGCTTGGTGACCACGCCCGCCGCAATCAATTTCTGGATGCGGCGCGAGGCCGTGCCATAGGGCATGCCCGAGGCTTCTATGAGTTCGGTGGTGCTGACTTTGCGGTTGAGCAGCTCAGCCTTGATGAGGTAGGCGGTGATGTTCCAGGAGGCATCGGTATCGGCACCGGGAACGCGTTCGGCAAAGGGACTTCGGGTGCGACCTATGAAGTTGAGTATGCGTAGCAGTTCAAGGTCGTTCATATGGTTTTGGCTGGCGTATAAGGGTTTGCCCCTTGGATATCCATTGTGGATATTTTAGCCATTGTCGGGGTATTTGCGTGGCCCTACATTCGCTCCACTGACATTGACGATGATCAGTGATGAGTCCCGAAGAAGGTGCCTTGCAGCAAGCCAGGCGGGTCTTCGGGAATGGCCAAAATACTTATACGGAAGAGACAACATGAAACGTACCTTCGCATTCCTGGGCGCTGCCCTCACGCTGGTTTCAGCGACTGCGCTGCATGCCGCTGAATACACCGGCGCCCCGCGCACCTTTCTCTACAACCCGGCACTGGAGGTGTGTTTCAAGGACACCGCGCAGTACAAAAAGGCAGGCCCCTACACCATCGGCTTTTCCAACGCCGGCCTGGGTGACTCCTGGCGCGTCGTCATGCAGCACTCCATCATGCGTGCCGCCGCAGAAAACAAGGCCGACATCAAGCAGCTGCTGATTACCGATGCCGGCCATGACGATGCCAAGCAGATTGCCGACATCCAGGACCTGATCTCGCGCGGCGTGGACCTGCTGATCGTCAGTGCCAATACCCAGAAGGCGTTGGACCCGGTGGTCACGCAGGCCATGAAAAAGGGCATCCCCGTGGTGATGGTGGACCGCCGCATTGCCTCCGACAACTTCGTCACCTTTGTGACGGCATCGGACGCCATGATGGGCCGTCTGTGGGCCCAGTGGATTGTGGAAAAGCTCAACGGCAAGGGCAACGTCATCATCCTGGCCGGCCAGGCAGGATCGAGCCCCAGCGAGAACCGCATCAAGTCGGCCAAGCAGGTGTTTGCCCAGTACCCCGGCATCAAGATTCTGGACACGGTGTACTCCGACTGGAGCCCGGTCAAGGGCAAGCAGGTCATGCAAGCCGCCATCAGCAAGTACGGCAAGAGCATCAATGCGGTCTGGGCTGCGCACGGCCTGCAGGTCTCCGGCTCTATCGAAGCTTTCATCGAGGCTGGCTTCAAGGATGGCGAGATTCCCATGCACACCACGGCCGACCTGAATGGCCCGATGCAGCTGGCCCTCAAGCACAACATCCCGATGCTGGAAATTGGCTACCCACCCGCCATGGGCGGTGTCTCGGTCAACGCGGCTTTGCAAGTGCTCAAGGGTGCGCCTGTGCCCTGCCTGTATGAAATCAATGCGCAGATCGCCACCACCGACGGCAAGGGAACGGCCTCGGTCCACCCCGACCTGTCCTTCAAGGATCTGGTCTCTCCTAATGGTCCAGCCAACCTGCTGGTGACCGGTGGCATGGGCAAGGATTACAACCCGACCACCTACAAGGTTGACTATCCGAAGTGATGTCCGCTGGGCTGCCAATCAACCGGTGTTGGTTGGCAGCCTGTGCGTGGTTTTTGTAACTCCCTTCTGTCACTCCCCTATGCAAGCCGGCGGTACCAAATGATTGAGATGTTGGACATCCACAAAAGTTTCAATGGCATTGCGGTGCTCAAGGGTGTGTCCCTGCACGCCCGCGGTGGCCGCATCCACGCCCTGGTGGGTGAGAACGGTGCCGGCAAGTCGACCCTGATCAAGACCATGGCTGGCGTCATCCAGCCCGACAGTGGTGAGATGCGCCTGGATGGCCAGGCGCTGCGCTGGCGCACGCCGGGAGAGGCCAAGGCCCAGGGCGTGCACGTGATCTACCAGGAGTTTGTGCAGTTCGCCGAACTCAGCGTGGCAGAAAACATTTTCATGGGCGACAAGCGCCTGAGCCCCGGCGGCTTTTTGAAGCGCAAGGAGATGCAGCAGCGCGCCGCCGACTTGCTGTCCAAACTGGGCGTGCAGATTGACCCGTCCGCCCGTGTGGGCGATCTGTCGGTGGCCGACCAGCAAATGGTGGAGATTGCCAAGGCCCTGTCGCACCAGGTGCGGGTGCTGATTCTGGACGAGCCCACGGCCGTGATATCCGGCCTGGAAGTGGAGCTGCTGTTCGAGCGCCTGCGCCAGTTGCGCGCGGAAGGCGTGGCCATTATTTATGTGTCGCACCGGCTGGAAGAAATCTTCCAGCTCTGTGACGACATCACCGTCATCAAGGACGGCGAGCTGGTGCGCGCGCGCCTGGTGAGCGAGATCGACCAGGCTCAGCTGGTGGCCATGATGGTGGGCCGGCAGCTGGCCGATTTGTACCCGGTGCGCAAAAAACCGGAGCAGCCGGGCGCGACCGTGCTGACTGCCAAGGACATCCGCTCTGGCACACGGGTCAAGGGCTGTTCCTTGAACCTGCGCCGTGGTCAGATCACCGCGCTGGCCGGCATGATTGGCTCGGGCCGCACCGAGCTGGCCATGGCCCTGTTTGGTGCCGAAGCGCTGGACGCGGGCAGCATCAGCCTGGACGGCAAGCCGGTCGCGCGCATGACGCCGGCCCTGGCCATACGCTTAGGGCTGGGCCTGCTGACCGAGGACCGCAAAAAGGAAGGTCTGGCCATGCTGCTGGACGTGGCCGCCAATGTGACGGCTGCCAACCTGGAAGAAATTACAAGCCTGGGCATGCTGGACCGGCACGCCGAGCGGCGCATTGCCGAAGAGGCCATTGCACAGTACCGCATTGCCTGCCGGGGCCCGGGCACCTCGGTGGCCCTGATGTCCGGTGGTAATCAGCAAAAAGTGCTGTTGGCGCGCTGGGCGCGCACCGCCACAACCGTGCTGATTCTGGACGAGCCCACGCGCGGCGTGGATGTGGGGGCCAAGGCCGACATCTACCGCATGATGCACGAGGCCGCCGACCGCGGCCTGGCGATTCTGATGATCAGCTCGGAGCTGCTGGAAGTGGTGGGTATGGCCGAGCGCGTCTATGTGATGCGCGACGGAAAAATATCCGGTGAACTGGTGGGCGCGGACATCAGCGAGCACGCCATCATGACCCTGGCCACCAAGGCCCAAGAAGAAGAAGTTGGAGTGAGCGCATGACCACCACCCGTCTACCAGCCACTGGCACGCTGCTGCCTGCCGCCGGCAACAAAAAGGGCGGCGTGCTGTCGCTGTTCAAAGGCCATGAGCGCATTGCCGTAGTCATCGTGCTCTTGCTCTTGCTGCTGGCCACTGGTTCTTTTGTGAGCGAGCGTTTTCGCCACCTGGGCAATTTGCAAAATGTGTACGAGCAGTCGGTGGGCCTGGCGCTGGTGAGTGCCGGCCAGACCCTGGTGGTGCTGACCGGCGGCATCGACCTGTCGGTGGGCTCCATGATCAGCCTGCTGTCGGTGCTGACCTCCGGTCTGATTGATGGCAACCCCGATCGTGTGGTGTGGGTGGTGGCCGCCGTGCTGGCGATTGGCCTGCTGCTGGGCGCCCTGAACGGGATGCTGACGCTGTGGCTGGGCATCCACCCCCTTATCGTTACCCTGGGCACCGGTGCTGCCTTGCAAGGCATCACCCTGCTCTACTCCAGTGATTCGGTAGGCTCGGTGCCGCCTGAATTTGAATACATGGCCTATGGCCGCCTGCTGGGTTTTCCGGTGGGGGCCACGGCCACCCTGCTGGTGTTTGCCGGCCTGGCCTACCTGCTGCATGCCACGCGCCAGGGCCGCTATGTCTATGCCGTGGGCGGTGACCCGCATGCGGCCACCCTGATGGGCCTGCCCACCCGCCGCGTGCTGGTCAGCGTGTACGCCTTCTCGGGCCTGTGCACTGCGCTGACCGCGCTGTATGTGGTCAGCCGCTTTGGTGTGGGCCAGCCCTATACCGGCGCCAACTACACCCTGGCCTCCATCACCCCGGTGGTGATTGGCGGCACCATGTTGTCGGGTGGCAAGGGCGGCCTGATGGGCACGCTCTTGGGCGTCTACCTGATGGGCCTGCTCAACAACGTACTCAATTTCATGGACATCTCCAGCCACTTCCAGCTGGTGATCCAGGGCCTGATTGTGGTGATTGCCGTGTCCACCTTCAGCCAGCGCAGCCGCGCCGTCTGAGCCCCCGCTACCCACCATGACCACCGTCGCCACCCCTCTCCCACCGTCCGGACCCCAAGACACCATGGCCACCGTCAAACATGTGCTGCGCGAAAACACCTTGCTGCTGGCCGTGGCCCTGCTGCTGGCTGTGGCCGGCGCCGTCGCCCCCGCCATCTTCAAGGCCGAGAACCTGGCCAATATGGCACTGCAGTTCGCACCGCTGGGCATTGTGGTGGTGGGGCAAATGCTGGTCATTCTGGTGCGCGGGCTGGACCTGTCGGTGAGCTCCGTGATGGCCACCTCCGCCGTCATTGCCACCTCGTTTTCCGGCAGCAATGCCGACCTGGTGTGGATTGTTCCCCTGGCCCTGGGCACCGGCGCCCTGGTCGGCCTTGCCAACGGCCTCCTGGTCACCCAGCGCAATGTCAGCCCCTTTCTGGCCACGCTGGCCACCATGATCATGCTGCAGGGTGCGCGCAATGCCTGGACCCAGGGTGCGCCCTCCGGCAATGTGCCGCCGCTGCTGCGCGAGCTGGGCGCGGGCATGACGCAAGGCCTGCCCAACAATGC
>JAYVNF010000130.1:0-6121 GCA_043758575.1 Rhodoferax sp. | reverse complement strand
CGCCATCACCGTGGCTAACGCCTACCGCGACCTGCGCTGCCGCATCACCGATGCCAACCAGTCGCCCAGCATCGTCGCCTGTTCGGGCGATGATTTTGCGGTGCGCCCGACCACCCTCAGCGTTACGGGCAGCGCAACGGCGGTCGCTCCTTCGCCCACCGACACCACGACGGTGAAGGCCGGCGTGGGCTTTACGCTCAAGGCCGTCATCGCGGCCGACCCCAGCTACACCGGCAGTCTGGTGTTGGACAGCAGCAAGCTGACGGCGCAACAGACCACGCAGGGCAGCAGCATCGCCGCGGGCGGCGTGGTGGGTGCCCTCACGCCCAGCAGCCTGGCGGCCAACACCGCACTCAGCACGGCCAAGTACAGCGAGGTTGGCTATGTGTACCTGAATGCCCTGGCCTTGCGCGATGACAACTACGCTGCGGTGGACCAGCCCAGCGGCTGTGCCGCAACGTCCAGCTGCGACTGCCTGACCGATGTCCCCAGTGGAAACTACGTCTCCAACAGCCCGGTCAGTGGCACGGTCGGCGGGCAGACGGTGAATCGCTACGGTTGCTCGTTTGGCAACAGCACGCAAGTGTCCCTGGGCCGCTTTGTGCCCGACCATTTCGCCAAGAGCAGCAGCACGCCGCCGGTGTTGACCAGTGGCTGCCCGGCCGGTGCCTTCACCTACATGGACCAGCCCTTTAGCCTGACGGCCAGTATCGAGGCCCAGAACGCGGGCAACAACGTAACGCAAAACTACAGCGGCGTGTACGCCCGCGCCACGCTGGCCGCACAGGCGGTGAACAACAACAACGCCACGCCCCTGGGTACGCGTGTGACGGTGCAGGCGCCCTGGAGCGCTGGCGTTGCCGCTTTCAATGCCACTAAATTTGCCCGGCCCGCCAGCGCCACGCCGGATGCCACCTGGGGCGTCTACGACGCCATGACCCTGGGCGTGGTGGTGACGGACCCCGACGCCATCCTGCTGCAAAACCGCAACCTCGATGAGAGCAATGCCAGCTGCGTGGCCGACGCGGCCAACACGTCCAACGGCAGCTGCAAGGCCGTCATGCTGAAGAGTGGCGCCAGCTTCCGCTACGGCCGCCTGCGCCTGCAAAACGCCTATGGTTCGGAGCGCCTGCCCCTGCTGATGCCGCTGGAGGCGCAGTACTGGAGTGGCACCGGCTACAGCCGCAACACTTTGGACGGCTGCACCAGCCTGGGCGTGGCGAATGTGAACCTGACCAACTACCAGGGCACGCTCACCGCCGTCAACATGGGAAACAGCCACGTCAGTTCCGTGGCACCCTTTGTGGCTGGCCTGTCCAGCATCAAGCTGCTCAATCCGCCCCTGGTGCCCACGGCCAAGGGCAATCTGGATGTGTTCCTGAACATCGGCAGCAGCGGCGCGGCCGCCACCTGCCCCATCGTTAACGCGGCGCCCCAGGGCGCGTCCACGGCGGCGGCGCTGTCGTTTCTGGGCTCCAACTGGTGCGGCGCCACGACCTATGACCGCGCGCCCTCGGCACGCGCCACCTTTGGCACGTACAAGAGCCCGTTGATATACCGACGCGAGAACTATTGAGCCCCCACGCTCCCCCACTGCGTGTGGGTCTCTGCCCCCTCAGGGGGCTAACCCGCCTTAGGGCGGCCCGGCGGCGGGTAGTATTGAGCCCTTGCTGGCGGTAGCTACCAGCTGCGGTCGGACGCCAGGGTTTGCGTCAGCGGCAGCAGGCGCTCCAGCTGGATCTTCACCTTCACCAGGCTGTGCGGCACGCTGGCCACGACGCGAAATTCCTTGCTGCTTGTGTCGCGCACCGCATGCTCACCGGTGGGCATGCCGCTGCGGTTGAGCACCACTGCTACGCGCGGCGTGCTGGTATTGGCGCCGCGGCGCACCACCACCGCCACCTCTTCGGTGGCCAGCTTGACGTAGGCGCCAGGCTGGTAAATGCCCACCGCCTTGATCAGCGCGGCACCGGCCTCGTCGACCTCTTTGTTCTCGTCAAAGTAGCAGGCCTGCATGGCCATGGCCGGTGTTACCGGCTGGCGTGACAGACGCGGCGAGAGCCGTGCGGCAAACATGTCGGCACGCTGGATCAGGCGCGCCAGCCGCTCGGCCGGGGTCTTGCTGCGCAGCGGCCCCGGCAGCTGCGCATGGTGGGCCGCCACCGCCTCCAGCCAGGTGCTGTCGCTCACCCCCAGGCTCTTGAGCCGCTCTACCGAGGCCTGGGCATGGCCGTCAATCTGCACCTGCTGGGGCGGCTCGGGTGGGCGCTTTTGCGAGGCCAGCCGGTCCTGCAATTCGGTCATGGAAATATTCATGGTCAGGGCCGACTTGCGCAGCAGCACTTCCACCGGCTCGGGCCAGTTCAGCACCTCGCGCGCGGCCAGGCCGCACATCACGCTGACCAGCATGGCGTGGGTGGCGCTGTACATCTCGGTCTCGCTGGCCGAGAGCTGGATCAGCGCAAACAGCACACCGTTGGGGTTGCGCAGCGACTCTTGGCTCAGGGTCTGGTGCACATGGTCCAGGCGCTCGGCAAAGGACTCGGGCTGCGGGTCGCGCAGCAGGCGATGGGCCTGCACCTGCAGGTCGCGCCAGTCCAGCCGCACCGGCGCCTCGGCCGTGCGTTTGACGGCCTTGTCCACCTGCAGCTTGGAGCCGGCGATTTCGCCGATGGACTTGTCGTTGCGCATCATGGTCTGCAACTGGTCCAGATAGGCCTTGTGCAGGGCCTCGGCGTCCAGCCCGTCCATGAACAGGCCGCCGTTGCGGTTGTAAATGTGTACCAGGTCGTCCTTGGAGCGCACCACAAACATCTTTTTGGCCAGCAGCACACCGTCCTTGTCGACCAGGTCGCAGGGCAGCGGGTGTCCGATGCGGACGGAGTCGATTTCAATCGGTATGAGGTTCATAAGCTAAAAAGATTATGCCCGGCTCCTGCAGGCCAAGCCTTGGAATAGCTGGCAAAAGTACCGCCATACGTACGGCCATACTAAGGTCACAGGTCGGACCCCAGCGACAGCCCGGCCCGCTGATATAGCCCTGGGCACTGTTTCTGCTCTTGTGCCTGCTAGCATCCGCAGCATGCAAGCCACCGTCCCCGCCCCCGCTTTTTTGCAAAAGATCCACCCGCGTGCGCAAGTCGCCGCAGCCCTGCAGGCCCTGCGCCGGCCCTGGGTGTTTACCAACGGCGTCTTCGATGTGCTGCACCGCGGCCATGTGGTCTATCTGGCCCAGGCCCGGGCCCTGGGTGGCAGCCTGATCGTGGCGCTCAACACCGATGCGTCAGTCAAGCGCCTGGGCAAGGGCGATGACCGGCCCCTGAACAAGGACGCGGACCGCGCCATCGTCATGGCCTCGCAGGAGGCGGTGAGCCTGGTGACCTGGTTTGACGAGGACACGCCGCAAGAGATCATTGGCGAGATCCGTCCGGACATTCTGGTCAAGGGTGGTGACTACGACATGACCAAGCTGCCGGAGACCCGGCTGGTAGAGAGTTGGGGTGGGCATGCGCTGGCCTTGCCCTTTGTGGTGGGATACTCGACTTCACAGCTGGTGAACCGGATTCGGGCGGGATAAGGCTGCACAAGGCCACTGCCTTCGCTACGGTCAACCAAACACAGCCTGCCACAGCGCCAGACCGGCCTCGCGCTCAAACTGCACATCGGCCACATCCACCTGTGTTGGCTCCTCGTTGAGGCGGGCGCGGTGCTGGATTTGGCGCAGCGTGCGGTAGGCTAGGGCCGCGTTGTCGCCGCTGTGGCCGGGCAGCAGGCCACACACCTGGGCGCGCTGCAACAGGGCGATGTTGCCGACGTTGGCGCGCAGCTCGGGGTGGCCGGCACTGTCGGAGAGCAACAAAAACTGCACCACAAACTCGATGTCCACCATGCCGCCCGGGCTGTGCTTGACGTCAAAGCGCTCGCCGCGTACCGGGTGTGCCTGGCTGACCTTGGCGCGCATGTCGATGATCTCGCGGCGCAATGCTGCGCTGTCACGCGGTGTGGTGATGACGGCCTCGCGCACCGCTTCGAAACGCTGGTGCATCGCAGCGTCCCCCAGCACGCAGCGCGCGCGCGTCATGGCCTGGTGCTCCCAGGTCCAGGCGGCGTTGCTGCCGCGCTGCTGCTGGTAGTTGGCATAGGCCAGAAAGCTAGTGACCAGCAGGCCGGAGTTGCCATTGGGGCGCAGCGCCGTGTCGATCTCGTAGAGGTCGCCCTCGCCGGTCTTTACCGTCAGCCAGTTGATGAGCTTGCGCACCAGCGCGCCGTAGACCTCGGAGGCGCGTTCGTCCTCGTCGTCGTAGACAAACACAATGTCCAGGTCGCTGCCATAGCCCAGCTCCTTGCCGCCCAGCTTGCCGTAGGCAATGATGGCAAAGCGCGGGTCGGCGCGGTGGCGGTTTTTCAGGCGCTCCCAGCACCAGCGGGTGGTGGTGCGCAACATGCATTCGGCCAGGGCGCTGAGGTCGTCGGCCACCTGCTCCACCGTGATGCGGCCCTCCACATCGCGCGCCAGGGTGCGAAACACCTCGGCATGGTGGGCGCGGCGCAGCAGGTTCAAGAGGGCCTCGTCATCGTCCTCGCCACTGGCCTGCAGGGTGGCCCGGCGCTGCTCCATCTCGGCCTCGAATTCGGTGGCCGCAAAGCGCTCGTCCAGCATGGCGCTGCCGGCCAGCTCGTCGATCACGCCGGGGTGCTGCATCAGGTAGCGCGCCGGCCACTTGGCCGCACCCAGCATGCGCAGCAGGCGCTCATGCACATTGGGGCGCTCCAGGAGCAGGGCCAGGTAGCTCTCGCGGCGCAGCAGCGGCTCGATCCAGTCGGACAGGTGCACGGCCGCGTCTTCGCTGACCCGGCCTTCGGCCACCCATTGGGCGGTGCGCAGAATCAGCCGGCCCAAGCGCGCGCGCGACTCCTCGCGCAGCGCCAGCACGCGCGGATGGGTTTGCCAGGTGCGCAGGCGCTCACGGAACTTGCCCTGGGCGTGCGTCAGCAGCACTTCAAAGTCGCTGGCATCGGGCGCGCCGGACTTGCCGTTGCAGCCCTTGCAGGCGGGTTGGGCGCCGCCCAGCAGCGCATCAAACTCCTGCGCCACGCATTCGCGGTGGGCATCGAGCTGGGCCAGAAAACTGTGGGCATTGGCAAAGCCCAGGGTCTGCGCGATCCACAGCAGGTCGGCATCCACGGTCGGCAGCACATGGGTTTGCTGGTCGTCCAGGTACTGGATGCGGTGCTCCACCTGGCGCAAAAACACATAGGCCTGGGCCAGCTGCTCGGCCGCTGCCTGCGACATCAGGCCGGCGCGCGCCACCCGCTGCAGCGCGCTTAACGTGGGGCGGGTGCGCAGTTCGGGGAACTGACCGCCGCGCACCACCTGCAGCAGCTGCACGGTGAATTCGATTTCGCGGATGCCGCCGCGCGAGAGCTTGACGTCATTGCCGCGCTCCGGGCGCCCGGCGCTGCGCTTGGAGGCGTGCTCACGGATCTGGCGGTGCAGCACGCGCAGCGCGTCAAACACGTTGTAGTCCAGGTAGCGCCTGAACACAAAGGGCACGATCACATTGCGCAGGCCTTGTGCGCAGGAGGAGCTGATGGCCGCCGCCGGCGCCACCACCCGGCTCTTGAGCCAGGCAAAGCGCTCCCACTCGCGTCCCTGCACCTGAAAGTATTCCTCCAGCGCCGCCAGCGATACGGCGGCCGGGCCGGAGTTGCCATTCGGGCGCAGCGCCAGGTCGACGCGGAACACAAAGCCATGCTCGGTGCTGTCGCCAATCAGCGCGTAAATGGCGCGCACCTGTTTGGCAAAAAATTCCTGGTTGGAAATCTTGCCCCGGCCCGTGGTGCTGCCGCTGGTCTCGCCGTCCTGGTCGTAGACATAAATCAGGTCAATGTCGCTGGACACATTGAGCTCGCGCGCACCCAGCTTGCCCATGCCGACGATGCACAGCTGGGCTGCCTCGCCCTGGGCGCCCAGCGGCACACCATGGCTTTCCTGCTGGCTGCGCCGGCTCTCGGCAAAGGCCAGGTCCAGCGACCATTCGGCCAGCTCGGTCATGCAGCGCGTCACCTCGGCCAGCGTGCAGCACTGCTCGCAGTCCAGCTGCAGCAAACGCTCCAGCAC
>JAYVNF010000129.1:0-1899 GCA_043758575.1 Rhodoferax sp. | reverse complement strand
CCAGCACGCGCTCGTCTTCGCTGGTGAACAGCACGGCCTGTGCGTCGCGCAGCACGCGGTAGTCACCCCAGGGCCAGTACAGCCATTTCTTCAAATGCTTGAGCGGGTAGCTGCGCTTGAACCACGGGTCCAGCATGCCGTGGGTAAACACAAAATAGGGCACACCCATGCGCGCGAGTGCGCGCCAGGCGCCAAAGCTGTGGTACTGCCAGATGCCGTTGACCACAATCGCGTCGTAGCTGCGGGCGTGTGCCAGCAGCCAGGGCTGCAGCTTCGCGTTGTACTGGTAGCTGCCCTTGCCTGGGCCCATGGCATGCACCGGCAGCGGGAAGCTGCTTACGAAGGCGGCCTGCGGGTCGTCCAGCGTCAGCACCTCCACACTGTGGCCGAGCTCCTGCAGGCGCAGGCCACGCTGGCGCACGCCCTCCATGGGGCCACCGCCTTGCGGATTGACGCTGGGGATGATGTGCAGCAGGCGCATGGCTCAGCCCGGCCCTTGGGTGAAGGACTGGTACAGCATGCCAGCCCACTCGCGGTGGCTGTTGACGCTGTGGTGCGCTTGCGGGTTCAGCCATTGGTGGATGGGCACAGAGAAGCCGGTCTTGGGCCGGTTCAAAATCGCCTCCGGCAACTCGGGCGCCACAGTGCGCGCAATCATGGCCTTTTCCTGCGAGGGGCTGAGAGAAGGGATTTCAATAAACCGGTCCAGCAGCTGCGTGTCCACAAACGGCACCCGTATTTCCAGCGAATGCGCCATGCCGGCCCAGTCGGCATCGCGCAGCAGCTGGTTGCGCATAAACCATTGCGACTCCAGGGCGGTAATGGCCAGACGCTCGCTCTCAATGCCCTGCTTGCACTCGGCCAGGGCCGAGAGCGTGTCCAGACGCTGGAGTCCTTCTGCCGCCATGTCCGGATCCATCAGGGTGGCAATTTCCCAGGGCATGTGCAGGGCACGGCGCAGCAAATAGGCGCCGCCCAGGGTGCCGCCATACTCCAGCACGCCGGCGTATTTGGGCGAGGGCAGCAAGCCCGACACGCTGCTCAGACCCCGGCGCACGGTGCGGCTCAGACGCGGCATGGCATTGAAGCGTTGCATCGCATTGAACAGCTTGGGCACTTGGGAAAAGCTCGGATAAGAGCCGAACAGCTCGTCGCCACCAATGCCCGACAAGGCCACCTTCAGTCCCTGTTGCGCCGCTGCCTTGGCAACAAACCAGGTGTTGATGCCGTCGATGGAGGGCTGGTCCATGGCCTGCAGCATGTGCGCGCGGTCGTTGGCAAAGTCTGCGGCGGCAATGCGGTGCAAGGTGTGCTGCGCGCCCAGGTGGCCGGCTACCACACCGGCCAGCTTGGCCTCGTCATATTCGGTGTTGGTGTATTCGTCAAAGCCCAGCGTGACACTGCGCAGCTCACCCTGCTTGGCTGCGCAGGCGGCCAGCATGGTGGAGTCCAGCCCGGCCGACAGGAACACACCTACCGGCACATCGGCCATCATGTGCGCGGCCACGCTGTCGCGCACGGCGGCGGCAATTTGGTGCAGCGCTTCGGTGCTGTCCTGTGCGCTGGCGCTGGGCAGCTTGGCAATGCGTTGGCTCAGGCTGTCAAACTGCACCGGGCGGCTGCTGTGCTCGTGACCCACGGTCATCCAGTGGCCGGGCGGAAAGGCGCGTATGCCACGGTACAGGGTGTAGGGCTCGGGCACCGAACCCCACAGCAAAAAGCCGGCATGGCCAGCGGGCTCGGGGCGGCTGTCGACCTTGCCCTGCAGCAGGGCCTTGACCTGCGAGGCAAAGCGCAGGCTGTGGCCATCGTCGGCAATGTACAGAGGCTTGATGCCATACACATCGCGTGCCAAAAACAGGTGCTGCTGGCGTTCATCCCAGATCGCCATGGCGAACA
>JAYVNF010000128.1:0-6133 GCA_043758575.1 Rhodoferax sp. | reverse complement strand
TGGGTGACCAGGACCCCACCACCAGCGATTTGCTCAAGCGCATTCTGGCCGTGGAAGAGGAGCATGCCGACGACCTCGCCAGCCTGCTGGACGGCATGGTTGAAGCATAGGCCGGCCATCATGCAAAACTACCCTATCGCCGTTGTGGTTGGCAGCCTGCGCCAAGACTCCTTCAACCGCAAACTGGCCAGCGCCATGGCGCGCCTGGCGCCCGCCCATTTCAGTTTCACGCAGGTGCAGATCGACGACCTGCCGCTGTACAACCAGGATGACGACAGCCAGCAAAGTGCGCCGGTGCTGCGCCTGAAGACCCAGCTACAAGCCGCCAGCGGCCTGCTGTTTGTGACGCCGGAATACAACCGCTCGATTCCCGGCGTACTCAAGAACGCCATTGACCAGGCCTCGCGCCCCTATGGCCACAGCGCCTGGGATGGCAAGCCCGCTGGCGTGCTGGGCGTTTCAGTAGGCGCCATAGGCAGCGCGCTGGCGCAGCAGCATTTGCGCAATGTGCTGGCCTATCTGAACGTGCCCACCATGGGCCAGCCTGAAGCCTTCATCCAGGCCAAGGAGGGTTTGTTCGATGCCGACGGCAATATCGGCCCCACCAGCCTGGCCTTCCTGCAGGGCTGGATGGACCATTACGTGGCCTGGGTGACCCAGCACGCGGTCTGAACCCGGCACGCAGCGCATGCTGAAGCTGCCGCGCCCGGCCCTGGTTCTGAGCCTGCTGCTGGGCCCGCTCCTGCTGCTCGCCCTGGGCTTTGCGCTGGGCGAGTCGCAGGGCTGGCCGTGGTTGGTCCAGCCTTTGCAAACACAGCTGACCGAGCGCCTGGGGCGCAGCGTCACGCTGTCGCAGTCGGCACACGCCGCAGCCTAAGCCCCAGCCGCTGCAGCGCCGGGCAGCGCACCGGCGGCACCTGCAGCCAGCGCTGCACGCCTGTATTTCTGGGGCGGTGTGAGCCTGCAAAGCCCCACGCTGGAAGTGGGCGCGCCCAGCTGGAGCCATGCACCCTATGTGCTGTCGGCGCGCGATGAGAGCGTGCAGCTGCGCTACACCGACCTCTGGCACGCCTGGCAGGGCCAGCAGCTGGTGGTGCGCGCCGTGCGCGCCAGCCAGCTCGATGTGCTGCTGGAACGCCTGCCCGACGGCCGCGCCTCCTGGCAAGGGCCGGACAGCGCCGCGGCGCCAGCGCCACCGCGCCTGGAGGCGGTGGAAGTGCCGGCGGGCCACTTGCATCTCAGTGACGCAACGCTGGGGCTGGAACTGCAGGCGCAGATCCAGGCCACCGGCACGCGTCTGGGCGTGCAGCTCAGCGCCCGCATCGGCCAGGCCCGCCTGGCCTTTCAGGGCCAATCCGAAGACCCGCTGCACCTGGACCAGGTAGCAGGCCACTTCACCCTGCAAGGCCCGTCGCTGGCAGCGGTGGGCGCGCCCTTTGGCATCACCCTGCCCACCACCGGCGCCTTCAAGGCGCAAGGGCAGCTGCACCGCGGCACGCACATTTGGGACCTGATACTGGAGGCGGCGCAGGTGGGCGACAGCCGTCTGGCCGGCAACTTCCGCTTCGATACCCGAGGTCCCGTGCCCCGCCTCACCAGCACCTTGAGCGGCGCCCTGTTGCGCCTGAACGACCTGGGCCCGGCCCTGGGCGCCGAGCCGGCACCCGCCGCCGGACGTGCCAAGGTCTTGCCCAGCCGACCCTTTGACCTGGCAGCCCTGCGCGCCATGGATGCCGATGTGCAAATTGCCCTGCAAGCAGCCGACCTGAGCACCCCTTTGCTGGAACCGCTGCGCCCGCTGAACGCCCGGCTGGTGCTGAGCAACGGCGTGCTGGTGCTGGCAGCCTTGGACGCGCGCATAGGCCCCGGCCATTTGGGCGGCACGCTGGCCCTGGACGGCCAGCAGGACCGCGCGCACTGGGTGGCCGCACTGAACTGGGAAGGTGTGGCGCTGCAGCACTGGATCCACCAGACGCGCGCCAAGGGCTTGCCGCCCTACCTCTCGGGCCAGTTGCAGGGCCACGCGCTGCTGCAGGGCGACGGCCGCTCCACCGCCGAAATTCTGGCCAGCCTGCAGGGCCGCATTTTCACCACGGTGCAGGACGGTGCGCTCTCTCACCTGCTGGTAGAGGCCAGCGGGCTGGATGCGGCCGAGGCGCTGGGCGTGTACCTGCAGGGTGACAAGCCCCTGCCGCTGGACTGTGCCGTGGCCGATCTGACCGTGGCCCAGGGCGTGCTACGCCCGGCGGCCCTGGTACTGGACACCTCGGACACCACCATCTGGATGGACGGCACGCTGTCGCTGGCCCATGAATCGCTGGACCTGCGTGCCCTGGTGGCCCCCAAAGACATCAGCCCGCTGACCCTGCGCGCCCCGCTGCATGTGGGCGGCAGCTTTGCCCAGCCCCAGGTGTCGGTAGAGAAGAAGCCGCTGGGCCTGAAGCTGGGCTCGGCCCTGCTGCTGGGCCTGCTCAATCCCCTGGCCGCCCTGATTCCGTTGGTGGATGTGGGCAGCAGCGGCGTGGCCCAGCAGCAGGCGCAGATCTGCCAGGCGCATCTGCAAAAGAAACTGCGCAAGACGCCATGAGCACCCACACACCCACCAGCACCGGCACCCCACGCTCCTGGTTGCCGCGCCTGGGCGCCAGCGTTGCGCAAGGCCTGCAGCAGGGCGCAGACCTGCTGCAGTTTGTCGGCGAGATCACCCTGGCCGCTGCGGACTGCCTGCGCCAGCCCCGCCGCATACGCTGGCGCGTGATCTTCTTCAACATGCAAAGCGCTGGCGTGAACGCGCTGCCCATCGTCGGCCTGCTGGCGATTTTGCTGGGCGTGGTGGCCTACCAGGGCGCAGCGCAGCTGCAGATTTATGGCACCAACATCTTCGTGACCGATCTGGTGGGCCTGTCCATGCTGCGCGAGTTTGCGCCGCTGATCACCGCCATCATCGTGACCGGGCGCTCCGGTTCGGCCTATGCCGCGCAAATCGGCACCATGGTGGTGACCGAAGAGATAGACGCCATGCGCACCATCGGCATAGAGCCCTTGGAGCAGCTGGTGCTGCCAAAAATTCTGGCCCTGGTTGTGGCCCTGCCCCTGCTCACGGTGTTTGCCGATGCCACTGGCGTGCTGGGCGGCATGCTGATGGCGCAGGGCCGCCTGGGCGTGGGCTACGCCGAGTTCATGGAGCGCCTGGTCAAGGCCGTCAGCGTCACCGACTACCTGGTAGGCGTACTCAAGGCGCCAGTGTTTGCCTGCGTGATTGTGGTGGTGGGCTGCTACCAGGGCTTTCGCACCCAGGGTGGCGCCGACGGTGTGGGCGCACAGACCACACGCAGCGTGGTGCAGTCGATTTTTTTGGTGATCGTGGCCGATGCGCTGTTCTCGGTGGCCTTCAGTGCGCTGCACCTCTGACATGGCCGACACCGTGATTGAACTCCAGGGCGTGTGCACCCGCTTTGGCGACAAGGTGGTGCACGCCGGTGTGGACCTGGAGGTGCGCAAAGGCGAAATTCTGGCCCTGGTGGGCGGCAGCGGCTCGGGCAAATCCACGCTCTTGCGCGAAATGATTCTGCTGCAGCGCCCCGATGCCGGCACGGTACGCGTGCTGGGGGTGGACCTGGCCACGGCCAGCGCCGCCCAGGCCCTGGCGCTGCGCCAGCGCTTTGGCGTACTGTTCCAGCAGGGTGGGCTGTTCGCCGCCCTCACGGTGTTGGAAAACGTCGGCCTGCCGCTGCGCGAACACCGCCAGCTGGACCGCCGCGCCATTGACACCATCGCCCGCAGCAAGATTGCCCTGAGCGGCCTGGCGCCGGAAGTGGGCGCGCAATACCCGGCCAGCCTGAGCGGCGGCATGCGCAAGCGCGCCGCCCTGGCACGCGCCCTGGCCCTGGAGCCCGAGCTGCTGTTTCTGGACGAACCCACCGCAGGCCTGGACCCCGACAGTGCCGACGGCGTGGACGTGCTGGTGCGCCAGCTGCGCGACGCGCAGGGCCTGAGCGTCGTCATGGTCACGCATGACCTGGACCTGCTCTGGCAGGTCGCCGACCGTGTCGCTCTGCTGGCCGAGGGCCGGGTGCAGGCCACCGCCAGCATACAGGCGCTCTCGGCCATGGACACACCCGCCGTGCGCAGCTTTTTCAGCGGACCCCGCGCCCAGGCGGCGCGCGCGCAATACCAACTTACCGGAGACCGCGCATGGAAACCAAGGTGAACCTCACCCTTGTGGGCAGCTTTGCCCTGGCCCTGGGCCTGGCCCTGGTTGCCACCACGCTGTGGTTGGCCTCCGGCGGCCTGTGGCAAAAAAAATTCGATGTCTATCTGGCCGTGGAGGAAGAATCCGTCACTGGCCTGAACGTGAATGCACCGGTGAGCGAGCAGACCGAGCGTGCACCGTCCAGCCTGCTGTTTCGCCACCCGGCGGTGAAGCCGGGGCCGGGAGAAACCGCTCCAGAAGAAAGCCGTCCATGAAAAAGCCATCCATGCAACCTCTCTTGCTTGTGCTGGGCCTGTGCACCCTGCTGCCTGCTTGTTCCCTGCTGGGCAGCAAGCCGCAGGCCAGCATGCACATCTATGCCCTGGAGGCCGAGGCAGTGGCGAGCACGGCTCCGCCCAACACAGGTGCGCAGCCAGTATTGCTGGTAGCGGTTCCGGGTGCTGCGGCCGGCTATGACAGCAACCGCATGGTCTACGTGCGCCAGCCCCAGACCCTGGAGGCCTTTACCCAGAGTGCCTGGGTGGACACACCGGCGCGCATGCTGGTACCGCTGCTGGTGCAGGCGCTGCAGCGCAGCGGAGGCTACAAGGCGGTGCTGCTGGCGCCCAGTGCAGCCAAGGCCGGCCTGCGTCTGGACACCGAGATCGTGCGCCTGCAGCAGAATTTTTTGCAGGCGCCCAGCAGCGTGCGCTTCAGCCTGCAAGCCACTTTGAGTGACAACCTGACGCACGAGGTGCTGGGCTGGAAGGCGCTCGATGCCGTGCAGCCGGCGCCCAGCGAAGATGCCGTAGGTGGCAGTGCCGCTGCCAGCGCGGCGGTGCAGCTGGTGCTGCAGGAACTGGCGCGCTGGGTGCAGGCCAGCGCGCCCTGAATACGCAGATGCCGGCTGCTGGGCACGCGGCCTGCGCGTTCAACGTTCAAACATGTGCCAGCATCTCCACATGGCGGTGCTTGCGCACGCTGACCTGCGGCGCGGCCGACGCGCTCGGGCGCCCAGGCGCACCCAGGCCGTTGCGCTCACCGGCGCGCTGCGCACAGTCCATGGCGCGGCGCACGCTGAAGGCATCCAGCTCGGAAATGCGCGAACCGTTGACGCGAAAAAACGTGCCCTCGGAGTTGGTGGCCAAAAGGCCAAACTCCTGACCGCAACGCACAATGCCCAGCACGTGAAGGGCCTTGGGGGCTGTGACATAGGCCTTGAGGCTGGAGGCCCCAAGGATGACGCGCATGGCTTGTTGGTACATGGTGTGGATTCCGGGTTGTCGGCAAGGTTGATGTGTTTGTGCCAACCTTGTTTGTAGGGCTTGGCAGGCGGCGCGTCTGTTAGCCAGGACACAGACCGATACAAGCGCTTACGCAATAGTCGGACTGCGCTCTAGCCCTTGCCATCCATTGCACCAAAGGACACCACCATGGAACTACTCGAACCGAATATGCAAAGCCTGTTCGCCCAACTTGGCGAGGCCAGTGACGAGGGCGCAATTGCGCGCTTCATAGACCAGCACGGCCCTTTGCACGGGCTGACCAAGCTGCACGAGGCCAGCTTCTGGTCACCCTCGCAGGCCGCGTTTTTGCGAGACGCCCTGGTGCAGGACGCCAACTGGGCGCCGGTGGTGGATGCGCTCAACGCCAGGCTGCACGAGGCCGGCGCTGCGCTGCGCACGCCCTAGACAGCAGACGAAGCGTCGCGCGGTACAGCGGACCGTCCGTATTGACAACTATTATCTTAGTGGCCATTATTCTTGTTGGCAACCGCAGGAGTACAGGACCATGGTCAACACCATTTCAATTGCAATTCCCGAACCCCTCGTCGAATACATCGACCACAGGGTCGCCACCGGGGGCTACGGAAACCGTTCCGAATACATCCGGAATTTGGTGCGTATGGACCAGCGCGAGCAGGCCAAGCAACATCTTCGG
>JAYVNF010000127.1:0-1901 GCA_043758575.1 Rhodoferax sp. | reverse complement strand
CGAAAAGCCTCCACCTGGTCGCTACCGGGAACCAGTGCGAAGAACCAGGAAAAATAGCCGCGCATCAAAGCCTGGGCGGCGCCCGCCTGCTGGCGCTTTCAGCGCAGCATGTCGATATGCGCAATACCGTCCTCGTCATACGGCGCAGACACCGTGACAAAGCCAAAGCTGGCGTAAAACTTTTCCAGGTAGAGCTGCGCGCTGATGCGCAGCCGCTGGCCGGGGTACAGCACTTCGGCCTGCGCAATGCCGCGCTGCAGCAGCGCACGACCCGCGCCGGTGCCGCGTCCAGCGGGCGTGGTCAGCACCCGGCCCAGCGAGGCTTCAGCAAACTTCACACCGGGCGCCAGGCAGCGCAGGTAGGCGCAGAGTTGTGGCGCGCTGGCCGGCCCCGCTGCAGAGGGTGCGGCATCGCTCCAACCCAGCACATGGTGTGCCGCCTGGTCCAGGCCGTCCATGTCTGCATACAGGCACTGCTGCTCCAGCACAAATACCTGCTGGCGCGCGGCCAGCACGGCATAGAGCTGTTCCAGGCTGAGTTGGTCAAAGGGCAGGCACTGCCAGTTCATGGTGTGCGCACCAGGATGTAGCCCCGGTTTTCTACGGTATCAAAGGTGCGCATGCCTTTGACCAGCAGGGCAGCAGGCATCCAGACCCAGCCGGCACTGGTGGGGTTCACGTCCAGCACCAGAAAGGAGTCCGATGCCTCGTCATAGGCGCCCAAGGGCGAGATGTGGCCGCCCCCTTGTTGGCCTACGGCCGAACGCTTGTAGGTGACGATGGCGTAGCGGTTTACATCAGCCAGGCTGTGCATCAGCTCGGAGCGGATGTCTGCCTCTGGCATGGCGTCATCGACGATGACCAACTGCGTGCTCACACCATTGGCCCTGAGCATTTCATCGAGCTGGCGCGTCTGGTAGCCAAAGTCGTTGATGGATTTGCCGTTGACCAGCACCGGCTCGCCCAACACCTGGGCGCGGGTCTTCTGGCCTTTGCTGATGACGTTTTCCTGGGTGTAGCGCGGCAGGCTCAGATCGAATCCTCCCGGCACATATTGCAGGTCCTGCGCACTCAGGCGGCTGCGGTCACGCGGCAGCTCCGGGCTTTTGGCGCGTATGGTGTTGAGCACAATGGCGGCGGTGGTCGGACCGCAAAAAGCCGCATTCGATTGCGCCTCGAACTGGTTGGCCAGGGCGGCGAAATCGGCCCGGGCGCTGGAACGGGCCAGGCGTGCCAGTCCCTCGTCAGAGGCAAACGGCACCAGCGCGGACGCGGGTGCAGCCACTGCAGAGGCCGCAACTGAAGGCGTTGAAGCAGCGACAGGCGCGGCAGGCGCGCTCTGCGCCTGCGCAACACCGCCACCCGCCAGGCCGCAGCATGAGAACACCAGGGCCAGGGCCAGGCGGCTAATCAGTTGCATAGGGGGCTCCAAAGAATAGTCGCCAGGGGCTCAGCTACAGGCTAGGCCAGCACCAGCAGGTTTTCATAGGCGAAGCTTAAGGCCACCGTGTCGCCACGTGCCGGCAATTTCTGGTTCGGGTCGTTGAACAGGTCCATGGACAGCACTTGGGCTCCCAGGTGCGTGCGCATGCGCACGATGGAGCCCAGAAAGCTCACCTCGTCGACCACGCACTGCACGGTGTTCTTGCCGTGCGCGGCGGCATTCAGCGTGATGGCTTCGGGGCGAATCGCCAGCGTGCATGGCTGGCCATTCTTCAAATCATCCAAGGGGTTGCTGGTCACCAGCAGCTGCGTGCCCACGCGGATTTCCCCTTTGGCCGTGTCCACCACTTCACCAGCGAGCTGGCTCAGTGTGCCAATGAACGAGGCGACAAAGCGGGTGCGCGGAAAGTTGTAGATGGCCGATGGCGCGCCGGTCTGCTCGACCCGGCCCTCGTTCA
>JAYVNF010000126.1:0-6147 GCA_043758575.1 Rhodoferax sp. | reverse complement strand
GACCCCCAGGGCACCTATCTGGCCCGCGCCCTGCAGCAGCAGACCATTAGCATCCGGGGGGCGCGCACCCACAATCTGAAGAATATTGACCTGGATATTCCGCGCAACCAGCTGGTGGTGATCACCGGCTTGAGCGGCTCCGGCAAGTCCAGCCTGGCCTTTGACACGCTGTACGCCGAAGGGCAGCGCCGCTATGTGGAGAGCCTGTCCACCTACGCGCGCCAGTTCCTGCAGGTGATGGACAAGCCCGATGTGGACATGATCGAGGGCCTGTCGCCGGCCATCTCCATCGAGCAAAAGGCCACCAGCCACAACCCGCGCTCCACGGTGGGCACGGTGACCGAAATCCACGACTACCTGCGCCTGCTGTTTGCCCGTGCTGGAACGCCCTACTGCCCCGAGCACCAGCTGCCGTTGCAAAGCCAGACCGTGAGCCAGATGGTGGACACGGTGCTGGCCCTGCCGGAAGAGACCCGGCTGATGGTTCTGGCGCCGCTGGCACGCGAGAAAAAAGGCGAATTTCTGGAGGTGTTTGCCGACATGCAATCGCAGGGCTATGTACGCTTTCGCGTGGATGGCGCCGTTTATGAGTACGAAGAACTGCCCAAACTCAAGAAGACCGAAAAGCACGACATCGATGTGGTGATAGACCGCATCAAGGTGCGTGCCGACCTCAAGCAACGCCTGGCCGAAAGTTTTGAAGCAGCGCTGCGCCTGGCCCAGGGCCGCGCGATTGCACTGGAGATGGATGGCAGCAAAGCAGGAGAAGGCGCCCAGCCGGTGGAGTATTTGTTCAACGCCAAGTTTGCCTGCCCGATTTGCAGCTACTCCATCAGCGAGCTGGAGCCGCGCCTGTTTTCCTTTAACTCGCCCGTAGGCGCCTGCCCCAGCTGTGATGGTCTGGGCCAGCAGGAGTTCTTTGATCCCGAGCGCGTGGTGGCTTTCCCCACGCTGAGCCTGGCCAGTGGCGCCATCAAGGGCTGGGACCGGCGCAACGGCTATTACTTCGCCATGCTGGAGAGCCTGGCCAAGCATTACAAGTTTGATATCGACCAGGGCTTTGACACCCTGCCCGAGGCGGTGCGCCAGGCAATTCTGTTTGGCTCGGGCGAAGAAGACATCAAGTTCCATTACGTCGTTGACTCAGGTGCCTCGCAAGGCAAGAAGGTAGCCAAGAAGCACCCCTTCGAAGGCATCATCCCCAATATGCAGCGGCGTTACCGCGAGACCGACTCGGCCCTGGTACGCGAAGACCTGGCGCGCCTGCGCAGCACCCAGCACTGCCCGGAGTGTGACGGCAGCCGCCTGCGCATCGAGGCGCGCAATGTGAAGATTGGCGAGGGCGAACAGGCCCGTGCGATTTTCGAAATCAGCCGCGCCACGCTGCGCGAGAGCTTTGCCTACTTCAACCAACTCACCATGCACGGCTCACGTGGCGAGATTGCCTCCAAGGTGATACGCGAGGTGGGCTTGCGCCTGAAGTTCCTGAACGATGTGGGTCTGAACTACCTGAGCCTGGACCGCAGTGCCGAGACGCTCAGCGGCGGTGAGTCGCAGCGCATCCGCCTGGCCAGCCAGATCGGCTCGGGCCTGACCGGTGTGATGTACGTGCTGGACGAGCCCAGCATAGGCCTGCACCAGCGCGACAACGACCGCCTCATAGACACCCTGAAACACCTGCGCGACATTGGCAACAGCGTGCTGGTGGTGGAACACGACGAGGACATGATGCGCGCGGCCGACCATGTGATTGACATGGGGCCGGGCGCCGGCATCCACGGCGGACGCGTCATCGCGCAGGGCACGTTTGATGACGTGAAGGCCAGCCCCGAATCGCTCACCGGCCAGTACCTGGCGGGCACCCTGAAGATTGAGGTGCCCAGGCGCCGCACGCCCTGGCTGCCCACCATTCAGCCCACGGCTGCTGAAAAAAAGGTGGCCGCCAAGGGTGCACCCAGTAAAGCGGCGCTGGCCTGGGCCGAGCGCCATGCAGCGCACCTGGCCACGCAGGGCGACCTGCAAGCCATACGCATCGTCGGTGCCAGCGGCCACAACCTCAAGCATGTGAGCGCAGCCTTTCCGGTGGGCCTCTTGACCTGTGTGACCGGCGTGTCCGGCTCGGGCAAGTCCACGCTGGTCAACGACACGCTGTACACGGCAGTGGCGCGCCAGCTCTACCGCGCGCACGACGAGCCGGCGCCACACGAAGCCATCGAAGGCATAGAGCACTTCGACAAGGTCATCAATGTGGACCAGTCGCCGATTGGCCGCACACCGCGCAGCAACCCGGCCACCTACACCGGCCTGTTCACCCCCATACGCGAGCTGATGGCTGAGGTGCCGATGGCGCGCGAACGCGGCTACAGCGGCGGACGCTTCAGCTTCAACGTGGCCGGTGGGCGCTGCGAAGCCTGTCAGGGTGACGGCATGGTCAAAGTAGAGATGCACTTCCTGCCCGACGTCTACGTGCCCTGCGATGTCTGCGCCGGGCAGCGCTACAACCGCGAAACGCTGGAGGTCTTGTACAAGGGCAAGAACATCGCGCAAATTCTGGAGCTCACGGTGGAGGCCGCCTACGACTTCTTCCAAGCCGTGCCGACGATTGCACGCAAGCTGCAAACCCTGTTGGATGTGGGCCTGTCCTACATCAAGCTGGGCCAGGCCGCCACCACGCTCTCGGGCGGTGAGGCGCAGCGGGTGAAGCTGGCACTGGAGCTCTCCAAGCGTGACACCGGGCGCACGCTCTACATCCTGGACGAGCCCACCACCGGCCTGCACTTTGCCGACATCGCCTTGCTGCTCAAGGTGCTGCACCAGCTGCGCGATGCGGGCAACACGATTGTGGTGATCGAGCACAACCTGGATGTGATCAAGACCGCCGACTGGCTGATCGACATGGGGCCTGAAGGCGGCTCCGGTGGCGGCACGGTGGTGGGCGTGGGCACGCCGGAAGACATTGCGGCGAATCCGGCCAGCTTTACCGGGCGCTATCTGGCCAAGTTGCTGGCCTGAAGGCGGCGCCGCTGCCTTGGGCGCCAGCCTGGCTGATGGGGTGGCCTCGCCACAGCACAGGCTGCGCTAGGACACGGCCTCTGAGCGCGCGTGCTTGGCGGCCAGGGCCTGCAGCGCGGACGGGCTTGGATTGGCCTTGCCCAGCTCCTGGCAGACGGCGGCAGCAATCCGCTGGGCCAGCCGCAGCGTGACCTGCTCATCGGCCCCGGCACACTCCGCACAAAACAGCGCTTGTTTGCCCGACATGTACTGGAAGGCCGCCAGCGGTGACCAGTTGCTGCCCATGCAGGCTTTCAACTGGGCGATCGACTCCTCGATACCCTGGTCTGCAGCTGTGGCCAACACCACGGCGGCGCACCAGCGCGTCTTGGGCAGGAGGTCGGGCGCCAGGGCTTTTTGGTGTGCCAGCTTGCTGGCCAGTGCCTTGCTTAAGGTGTGTGATTTGCTTGTGGCCATGGCCCGAGTATCGCGCCTGTTGCCACAGCGCTTCTTCAGGGTTCAGTCCGGGCTCACCGCTAGCCCGTCAGGGTCTGCGGCCAGCGTGCCAATGCGCGCGCTCGCAAAGGGCAGGCGTGCCTCCGGCATCTGCCAGCCGTACAAGAACTGCGCGGCCGTGCCGCAGACCTTGCCCTGGCAGGCGCCCATGCCGCAGCGGCTGTGGATTTTGGCTTCGGTCCAGCTGCTGTAGCGCTGCAAGGTCTGGTGGCTGACGTCCTCACAGCGGCACACCAGGGTGTCGGGCGCGGGCAGGTTTTTCAGTCTGTCATCCAGGGCAAAGCAGGTATTGGCGTGGGCCGCAAAGGCGCTCCAGTACTTGCGGTCTTTCTCAAACGGGCGCGCCCGGCGCACCTCACCAATAGCGCACAAGCCTGCGATGCTGCCTTGCGCCATGGCGCGTTCACAGCCGCCTATGCCGGTGCATTCACCGGCCGCATAGATGGCAGGCACAGAGGTTGCTTGTTGCGCATCCACTGCGACCACGGCCACACCATCCAATTCTTCTGTACGGCAACCCAAGGCCCGTGCCAGCCCGACGTTGGGCACCAGGCCATAGCCCACGGCCACGCGTTCGCAGTCCAGCGTGTGTGTGCGCCCGCCCTGCTGGACCGTGACGGCCTGTACCCGGCCCTCTCCCTGCACCGACAGAACGGTGGACGAGGTGCGGTAGGCCGCGTCGCGCAGCTGCAGCGCCTGCATGAGCTTGGAGGGCCACAGTGGCAGCTTGCTGGCAAAGGCAGTCACGCGCGCCAAGGAAACCTGTTCGGCCACCAACAGCAGCTTGGCACCGGCCTTGCGCGCCGTGGCGGCCACGGCAAACAGCAGCGGCCCACTGCCGGCGATGACCACACGCTGGCCGCGCACCGGTAATCCGCCTTTGATCAACGCCTGCAAGCCCCCTGCACCGGTAACGCCAGGCAGGGTCCAGCCCGGAAACGGCAGCAGGCGTTCGCGGGCACCTGTGCAAAGAATCAGCTGCTTCCAGCGCATGCGCATAGCGCCATCGGGGGTTTCCACCAGCAGGGTGTGGGCCTCCAGAATGCCAACCACTTTGGCACTGGTGAAGATGCGGATGTTGGGCAATGCCGCCACCGCGCGCTGCAATGCAAGGGCCACGGCAGGCAGATTCGCCAGCGGCCCGCCGCGCCAGATCTGGCCACCGGACGCGGGGTTGTCGTCCAGCACCAGCACCTGCGCGCCCGTGCTGGCCGCAGCCTGTGCCGCGCACAGACCGGCCGGGCCGGCACCTATGACCAGGACCTCGCAAGACAGCGTTTGTGCGGCGCTCATCACAAAACCTCCGTGCTACGAGCTTGCTTGGGACGGCCCGGCGCGGCGCTCATGGCAGCCGCTCCACCTGCATGCCGGCCGCGCACAGGGTCTGGCAGGCCAGGCGCACGCGTCCGTCGATGCGTACCCGGCACTCCTGGCATATGCCGATGCCGCACAGCGGCGCACGCGCTTCGCCGCTGACCGATAGGCGGGTCGTCGGCATGGCCGCCAGGGCCATGGCGGCGGCCACGGTGCTGCCCTGCGTGACGGTGATGCTGCGGTCGTTGATCTGCAAAACCACGGCGGGTGTGGAGCTACTCATGCCAAACCTTCTGCGTCTGAAAAACCGGGCACAGCGGGAGCAGCTGGTGCAACAGGCGCGGCGCCAAAACGCGCAAACGCAAAAGGCGCCGCATCCAGGGGCAGCGGCGCCCCAGTCATCAGCGCCGCCATGACGTCGGCGGTTCCCGTGGCCGTGGTGACACCTAAGCCTTCGTGGCCCACGGCCAGCCACAGGTGCTCGTTCTCGGGGTGGCGGTCCAGAATCGGCAGACTGTCGGGCGTGGCCGGGCGCAGCCCGGTCCAGCTGCGGATGGCGTTGAGCTCGGCCACGCCGGGCAGGTATGCAAGCGCCCGCTGCAGCATGCGCGCCAGCATGGCGGGCTCCACCGCGCGGTCGTGCACATCGAACTGGCGCGAGGAACCTATGAGCAACTGGCCGGTGGGGCGGGGCTGCACATTGAAGGCCACAGACGGCACCTCGCTGTGGTGGGCACTGCTGATGTAGCCAAGTTCCACCAGCTGGTGCTGCAGCGTGCCGGGGTAGCGGTCCGTAATCACCAGGTGGCCCTTCTTGGCGCGCAGAGGCAGACCCGGCACCAGCTCGGTGGCCTGCAGACCGGTAGCCAGCAGCAGCTGCGGCGCGCTCAAGCAACTGCCATCTTGCAGCAGCACGCGGTTGCCGTCTATGCGGCTGACCCAGCCGCGCTGTACGGTGATTTTTTCTGGCAACAAGCCGAGCAGCCAGCGCGCGGCATTGGGTGCGTACAGCGTGCCATCGCCCGGCACACGCAGGGCACCGGCCAGGCCACTGCGCAAACCCGGTTCGACCTGCGCCAGCTCCGCTGCCGTCAACAGCGTGCACGCTACGCCATGGCGCAGCAGGCGGGCGCGCTTGTCTTCGGCGCCGGCCATCTCTTCTGCGTCGGCCGCCAGCCACAGCGTGCCGCAGTGGCTGTAGGCGCAGTCTGCGGGCATGCGCTCGGCCAGGGCCGCCCAGGCCGCCAGCGAATACTGGCTGAGCGCCATCTCGGCGGCGTTGTCGTCCATCACCACCAGATGGCCCATGCCGGCATGGGTGGCACC
>JAYVNF010000125.1:0-6150 GCA_043758575.1 Rhodoferax sp. | reverse complement strand
CAGCACCTTGATCGGCGGCCATGGCCAGTGCTTTTTGTTGCATCGAGATTTAACGCACCAGCCCACTCGGCGGTGGACCTTTTTCAGCGTTGCCTTAGGTATTGAACCGTTGGATCGCCCAGGGTCGCGCGGGAAGGGGATATGCCGGGCGACGATTTGCGGTAGCCGCCATGAGGAGCCCGGCATATCCCCTTCCCGCTCAGCGTGAGAGAAAGTCTGCCGCCGTAGCGAGCGAATAGTCCTATACCCAACAACCCGGCTTGCAGCTTCACAACGTGCGCAGCCAAGCCACCAGACTGAAGCCCCCAATCAGCAGCGGCTGGTGCAGCATGTAGTAGCTCAAACTCCAGCGCCCCAGCAGCGCCAGACCGCGCAGGGGCGCAGCAGCTGCCCCGACACTCAGTACCACGCCAAGCCGCTCCAGCAACGCAGCATGCCGCCGCAAGATCCACTGGCCAGCAGCCAAGCCAAAGCACATCACCCCCAGCCAGGGGAACAGCGGCGCATAGTCTTCGGTAATTGGCTTGTGGCTGATCAAACCCAGCCAGTTCCATCCGCGCCCGTTCAGAAAGTCCAGGGCAGGCCAGGCCTCGTGCAGCTGCGCGGCCAGCCACGGCAGGGCCAGCGCCACAGCGCCCAAGGGCAATAGCAGCCAGGCTGCGGCAGTTGGCTGCAGGCGCGCCACAATCAGCATCACCGCCATGCCATGCAAGATGCCAAAGTAGATATAGCTATTGGGAAACATGAAGTACGAGCCGGCGCTCACCGCCAGCGCGCACAGCGCAATCTGGCGCCAGCGCTTCCAGAAGCGGCCCCAGCTCTGGCCCTGCTGCAGGGCCACCGCCTGGCCCAGGCCGGCGCAGAACACAAACAGGCTGACGATGGCCGTGCGCTGCAGGGTCCAGAACGGGTCGTCATAAAAATTGGCCTGCAGGTAGCCAAAGTGTTGCAGGTCAAAGCTGAAGTGAAACAGCGTCATCCAGACCATGGCCAGGCCGCGCAGCAAATCGATGGCGGCGTAACGGGTAGTCAGAGGTGCAGGCATGGGCCATTGTCCCCGAGTTGCGGCCGCTGGCGGCCCAGGGCTTCGTGATAAGGTCACACCCATGCCCGCCTATTCCTTCACCGCCCTGGACGAGCAGGGCCAATCCCGCAAGGGCACGCTGGAGGCCGACAGTGCCAAAGCGGCGCGCAGCCAGTTGCGTGCCCAGTCTTTTATTCCGCTGTCCGTTCAGGTGCTGGCCGGGCGCCAGGCCGCCGCCAGTGGTGAGGGCAGCCGCCTGTGGCATTCGCGTGTCATCAACAGCAACGAGCTGGCGATCTGGACGCGCCAGCTTGCCGAGCTGGTCAGCTCCGGCCTGCCATTGGAGCAGGCCCTGGGTTCGCTAGCGGACGAGTCGGAAGCCGAAGCCCACCGCAACCTGAATGCCGCACTGCGCGCCTCGGTGAATGGTGGCACCAGCTTTGCCAAGGCGCTGGAGCAGCACCCGCTGGAGTTCGCCGACATCTATGTGGCGGTGGTGGGCGCCGGTGAGCAAAGCGGCCATTTGTCCCTGGTGCTGGTGCGCCTGGCCGATGACCTGGAGGAGCGCCAGCTGCTCAAGTCCAAGCTGCTGGGTGCGGCGCTCTACCCGGCCATCGTCTCGCTGGTGGCGGTGGTCATCGTGCTGTTTCTGGTCGGCTATGTGGTGCCGCAGGTGGCCCATGTGTTTGCCGGCAGCAAGCACGCCCTGCCCTTTTTGACCGTGGCCATGATGGCCATCAGCGACTTTGTGCGCGGCTACGGCTGGCTGGTGGCGCTGCTGCTGGCCGCCGGTGCGGGTGTGCTGTGGCAGGCGCTTAAAAGCCCGGCCTTGCGCGAGCGCTGGGATGCGGCCTGGCTGAACTTGCCCATCATTGGCAAACTGGCGCGCGGCTACAACGCGGCGCGCTTTGCCGGCACCCTGTCCATGCTGACCGCAGCTGGTGTGCCGATTCTGCAAGCCCTGCAGGCCGCGGCCCAGACCCTGAGCAACCAGGCCCTCAAGCGCGACGCGCTGGACGCACTGGTGCTGGTGCGCGAGGGCGCGCCGCTGGCCGCAGCCCTGGCGCAGAAGAAACGCTTCCCCGGCTTGCTGTCCATGTTCGCGCGCCTGGGCGAGCAGACCGGTCAGTTGCCGCCGATGCTGGACCGCGCCGCCCGCCAGCTCAGCACCGAGGTGCAGCGCCGCGCCATGCACCTGGCCACGATTCTGGAGCCGCTCCTGATCGTGGCCATGGGCCTGGTGGTGATGCTGATCGTGCTGGCCGTGCTGATGCCCATCATCCAGCTCAACCAGTGGGTGAAATAGGCCGCCTTCCTAGCCTACCTTCCGGGCACCTGAACACTGGTGCGGGAATGTTGGACTATCTCTGCAAGCTGCTTACGAATTGACACAGGGCTTTGTAGAAAACGTGCGTGTGCCGGGGTAACCTCCCAATGATGGCAGACTCGAAAAAAACTTGTGAATTTCCATGCGTGCAGGCCGGCCCGGGCATGGCCCGGCTGCTCGTTTGCCTGGGACTGCTGTGGGCCAGTAGCGCATGGGCCGCGCTGGGCGGGGACCTGGCTTCCGTGCAGGCCGACCAGCAGGCTTGGGCTGCCAGCAGCAGCCAGTCCGTTTTGGCCGGCGCCACCCTGTACAGCCAAACCCTGCCCAATGGCGTAACCGTACGCCAGTACCTGGATGCCAGCGGCCATGTTTTTGCCGTGGGCTGGAGCGGCCCGGTACTGCCGGACTTTGCCCGTCTGCTGGGGCTGCACTTTCAGGCCTATGCGGATGCACTGCGGCAACAAAAACATGGGGTCAGCGTGCAGGGTGCGGCCCTGGTCATCGAATCCGGCGGCATGATGCGGGCCTTCAGCGGCCGCGCCTACCTGCCGGGCCAGCTGCCCGCTGCCCTCACCGCGCAGGACATCCGCTAATGGCTGCCTGGCAGACCGGCCTGCTGCGCGCGCCCGGCGTGCTGGCGGCGCTGGGCCTGGTGTTGGCCCTGGGTGCCTGCGGTGGCGGCGGTTCCTCCAGCAGTGTCGCTACCCGTGTCAGTTTGCCGGCCAGCCCGGCCAGCATCTCGGACCCCAATGTGGCGCTGGTGGAAGTGCGTCAGGGCGTGCGCAGCAATGTCAACATTCCCTATGTGTCGGTGACGGTCTGCCAGCCCGGCGCGGTGCCCAGCAGCAGCACCTGCAGAACCATCAACGATGTGCTGCTGGACACCGGCTCCACCGGCCTGCGGCTGTTTTCCAGTGCGGCCAACCAGCTGGCGGGCCTGGTATTGCCCGCGCAAACCCTGACCGGCGTGCCCACGCTGTACGAGTGCGCGCAGTTCCTCAACACCGTGGCCCTGGGTACCGTCAACCTGGCCGATGTCTCCATCGGTGCCGAGAAGGCTGCCAGCCTGCCGATTCAGCTGATGAACGCCAGCCCTGCCCTCCTGGGCGCCACCTCCCCCTGCGGCCAGGCGCCCATGTTGGCAACGACGACTGATGCTGCCAGGAACTTGCAGTCCCTGAGTGCCAACGGCATCCTGGGCGTCAGCATGTTTACCCATGACGGCCAAGGCTACTTCAGCTGTGCTACCTATGCCTCTGGCTGCATGCTCGCCAACGTGGGCACCAGCAAGCAGGTACAAAACCCGGTCAGCAGCTTTGGCCTGGACAACAACGGTGTGGTGGTGCAACTGCCGGCGCTGCCCGCAACTGGCGCCCTGAGCGTGCAGGGCTTTCTGATCTTTGGCGTGGGCACGCGCGCCAACAACCAGCTGGGCAGCGCCAACGTGGTCAGCATGAACAGTTCCGGCATCAACTTCACCACTGGCTACAAGGGCCGCAACTACACCATGGGCTTTTTCGACAGCGGTTCCAACGGCGTGTATTTTGACGACCCGACTATTCCCGTTTGCAGCGGCAGTTACGCGGACTTCTATTGCCCCAGCAGCACGCTGACGCTGTCGGCCAGCATACCGGTGCTGGGCGCGGCCCCGGTGAACGTCAGCTACTCGGTTGCCAACGCCAACACCCTGTTCACCAGCCCGGCGTCCAGTGGCAACTTTGCCTTTGCCAACCTGTCTGCGCCCATGGACAGCCCGGTGCCCGCCATCGACCCGCTGCATCCCGACAACTTCAACCCCAACTTCGATTGGGGCCTGCCCTTCTTCTTCGGCCGCAGCGTGTACACCGTGACCGAAGGGCCCAGCCCCAACGCGGCCACTGGCGCACTGTCGCGGCCCTTCAACGCCTTTAGCAACTAAGCCCAGCCAGGCCCCCCAGGCAGCGGCAGGGCGGCAGCGCTCAGCTCCACAAGTCCAGCGGCGGGTCGGCCACCACGGCGCGCAAGATATCGGTGCGGGACACAAAGGCCGTCACCCGGCCCTGCTCATCCACCACCGGCAGGCCCGGCAAGCCGGTGTCCAGCAGCACCCGTGCCAGGCGGCGTATATCGGTGTCGGGCGCCACACTGGGCACCGGGGTCCACATCAGCTCGGTCACGCTTTGCATCAACAAGGCCTGCCAGACCAGGCTGTACGCCTTGGCGCCGGGCAGGCGCTCCGGGCGCATCAGATCGGCCCGCGTCAACAGCCCTACCAGCACACCGTTGGCATCAACCACGGGTGCCTGGCCCAGGTGCTGCTCGCTCAGCATGTCCCAGGCCTGGGCCACGCTGGCAGTTTCGTTCAGGGTAGTGGCGCCGGGGCTCATGATGTCGCTGACCCGGGTCAATGGATGGCGTGGTGGCTGCGTGCTGGCGGTCTGGGCGTAGGCGGCCATGGCATCGCGGTGCAGCGCGTCCGAGGCGGCGGCCGGTGTGCCGGCAAGGTCACTTCCTGCATGGCCGCGTTGCCTTGTGCCAAGGACCGGCAGGCTGAGGTCCAGCTCCTCACGCCCGACGCCGGCGATGCGGGCGGTGCGGGTGACCGCTGCGAGCGGGCCAATCCTGCGCAGCTCCTCCATGGAGCCGCGAAACAGGCGCCCGGCTCTGCCGTATACCGAAAACATAGTCAGCCCTCCTTCACCGCCACAGACCGTGTCGCCGAAGTGGCTTCATGCGCCTGCTCTTTTTCGCCCACTTGCGCCCACCAACAAGGCACAGCGGCTACGAGGCATTGGACAGGAAAAGGGTCTGCAAGTCACTCAGAAAATCGAAGCCGCGCTCGGTCGGGCGCACGCGGGCAAAGTCGCGCTCGATCAGGCCTTTTTGCTCGGCCTGCTGGAGTGCTGCCTGGATGGCGGTGATGGGCAGACCGGTGCGCTCACCAAATTCGCGCAGGCCAAAGCCGTGGCGCAGGCGCAGCGCACCCAGCATGTACTCAAAGGCCAGGTCGCCGCGCGGCACTTCGTCTTCGCTGGCCACGGCATTGCCTCTGAGCGCCTCCTGCATATAGCGCGCCGGATCGCGAAAGCGCACCTGGCGCAGGATGCGGTGGGCAAAGCTGAGCTTGCCGTGGGCACCGGCGCCCAGGCCCAGGTAGTCGCCAAACTGCCAGTAGTTGAGGTTGTGCCAGCAGCGGTGGCCATCCCGCGCATAGGCCGAGACCTCGTAGCGCCCCAGGCCGGCTGCCTGGGTGCGCTCGGTAATCAGGTCCAGCATGGCGTAGGCCGTATCGTCCTCGGGCACCACTGGCGGGTACTTGGCAAACACGGTGTTGGGCTCAATCGTCAAATGGTAGATCGAGATGTGCGGCGGCTTGAATGAGAGCGCGGTGTCTATGTCCTGGCCGACCTGCTCCAGGGTCTGGCCGGGCAGCGCGTACATGATGTCCAGGTTAAAGGTGTCAAAGGCACTGGCCGCCTCTTCCACCGCCGCCATGGCCTGGGCACTGTCATGCACCCGGCCCAGGGCACACAAATGATCGTCGTTAAAGCTTTGCACGCCAATCGACAGGCGGGTCACGCCGGCCTGTCTGAAGGCCCGGAAGCGGTCTTTCTCGAAGGTGCCGGGGTTGGCCTCCAGCGTGATTTCGCAGTCCGGCTCCAGCCGCAGCCGCGCCCGCACATCGCCGAGCAGGCGGTCTATGGAGGCTGGCGCAAACAGGCTGGGGGTGCCGCCCCCAATGAAGATGCTGTGCACCGTGCGGCCCCAGATCAGCGGCAGTGCCGCATCGAGATCGGCCACCAGGGCGTCCAGGTACTGC
>JAYVNF010000124.1:0-6156 GCA_043758575.1 Rhodoferax sp. | reverse complement strand
GCGAGCAGTGCAAGGAACCGCGCAGCGGCCCTGGCGGTGGCTCGCCTTCTCTTTGCTTACTTTCTCTTGGCGAAGCAAGAGAAAGTAAGTCGGCTGCCGGGCCGAAACCCGGCTAGCCACGAAAGAAAAAACAGAAAACAAAGCCATCACTGCAAGTGGTTATAAGGCCCATACCCCGCCTCATCAATCCCCCGCCCCTTCTCAAACCGATCCATCGTAAACCCCGCATTCAGCGCATGCGCAGCGTCATTCGCAATCGTGTGCGCAAAGCACCAACCAGAAGCCGGCGTGGCTTTAAACCCGCCATAGCACCAGCCCCCATTGAGATACAAGCCCGGCACAGGCGTGCAAGTAATGACAGGACTCCCATCCGGCGTCATATCCATGATCCCGCCCCAGCTGCGCAACAACCGCAAGCGCGCAGCAAAGGGAATCATGCTCACCAGGCCCTGCATGGTCTCGCCCCAGTTGGCCAAGTTGCCGCGCTGCGCATACGAGTTGTAGCGGTCTATGTGGCCGCCAAACACCAAGCCGCCCTTGTCCGACTGCGAGACATAAAAGTAGGTGGCAGACCACACCACCACATGGTTCACCACCGGCTTGATGGACTCGCTCACAAAGGCCTGCAGCACATGGCTTTCAATCGGCAACTTCAAGCCAGCCTTCTGCGCCAGCACAGAGGTATGCCCCGCCACCGCAACGCCCACCTTGCCCGCGCTGATGTCGCCCCGTGTGGTCTTCACACCCACAATTTTTTCACCGGCCCAGATGTAGTCCAGCACTTCGCAGTTTTGGATGATGTCCACACCCATCTGGTCGGCCGCACGGGCATAGCCCCAGGCCACGGCATCGTGGCGGGCGGTGCCGGCGTCGGGCTGCAGCATGCCGCCGTAAATCGGGAAACGCGCCTGCGGCGAATAGTCCAGGTAGGGCGCCTCCTTCATCATCTCTTCGCGCGTGAGGATCTCGGCCTTGATGCCGTTCAGGCGCATGGTGTTGGCGCGGCGCACCACGCCGTCCAGGGCGGCTTGGGAGCAGGCGGTGAACAGGTAGCCGCGGGGAGAGAACATGACGTTGTAGTTCAGCTCCTCGGACATGCCACGCCACAGCTCCATGCTGTGCTCATAGAAGGGCGTGTTCTCTTGCATCATGTAGTTGGAGCGCACGATCGTCGTGTTGCGCCCCACATTGCCGCCACCCACATAGCCTTTTTCCAGAATGGCAATGTTCTTGATGCCGTGGTTCTTGGCCAGGTAGTAAGCGGTGGCCAAGCCGTGGCCGCCTCCGCCCACGATGATGACGTCGTAGCTCTTCTTGGGCGCAGGATCGCGCCAGGCGCGCTCCCAGCCCTTGTGCCCACCCATCGCATGCTTGAGCAGCGACCAGATGGAATAACGCTCGCCGCTTCGCTCAATCACTGCCATTGGTTACATCCTCATGCGTTTGGCTTCTGGGTCAAAGGGCGGGTCCATCTGCAGCCTGGCCTTGCGGCGCTCACCCAGGATTTCGATTTCCAGATCGATGCCGTCTTTCACCAGTTCGGCAGGGATATAGCCCTGCGCCAGTGACTGGTCCACAAAGTGGCCGTAGCCGCCGGAAGTGACCCAGCCTACCACCTTGCCGTTCACCCAAATCGGTTCGTCGCCCATCACGTCGCAGTCGGTGGCATCCACCACCATAAAGATGCGGGTGCGCTTGGGGCCGTCCAGCTTTTCCTTGAGCGCTGCGGCCTTGCCTATGAAGTCGGGCTTGTCCAGCTTCACAAAGCGCTCCAGGCCGGCTTCGAATGCGCCGTAGATCGGACGGAACTCGCGGTACCAGGTGCCGAAGTTCTTTTCTAAACGCATGCACAGCAGAGCGCGCATGCCGAAAGGTTTGACACCCAGATCGGCGCCGGCTTCCAGGATGCTTTCATAGAGGCGGCGCTGGTATTCCGGGGCTACCCAGATTTCATAGCCCAGGTCGCCGGTGTAGGTCACGCGGTTGACCTTGGCCGGGACGGTGGCGATTTCCATTTCGCGGTAGTCCATGAACTTGAAGGCTTCACCCGAGACATCGTCGTCGGTCAGGCGCTGCAACAGTTCGCGCGACTTGGGGCCGGCAATCGACAGGCCAATGAGCTTCATGCCATAGGGCGTGATGCGCACCGAGCCGTCCTTGGGTAGGTGCTGCTCGAACCAGCGCATGTGGTAGACCTGCGCTTGGGATGAGCCCCACATCATGTAACGGTTGTCTTCTGCCTTGGCGATGGTGAAGTCGCCAATGATCTTGCCGTTCTGGTTCAGCATGGGCGTGAGCATTAGGCGACCGGTCTTGGGCATGGTGTTGGTCATGACCTGCAGCAGCCAGGCCTCAGCACCGGGGCCGGTGATTTCGTACTTGGCGAAGTTGGCTATTTCGGTTACGCCGACACCGTTGCGCACATTCTTGACCTCGGCCTTGATGGGCTCGAAGTCGTTGGAGCGGTGGAAGGAGACGATGTCCTTGGCTTCTTCGCCCTTGGGTGCGAACCACAACGGCGTTTCCATGCCCCAGGAGTCGCCCATCACCGCGCCCTGTTCGATGAATTTGTCGTACAGCGGCGTGGTTTGCAGCGGACGCGCTGCCGGCAGCTCTTCGTTGGGGAAGCGGATACGGAAGCGGCGCGAATAGTTCTCACGCACCTTGGCATTGGTATAGGTGCGGGTGGCCCAGTCGCCGTAGCGCGCCACGTCCATGCCCCAAATATCGAAACCGGGGTCGCCGTCCACCATCCAGTTGGAGAGGGCCAGGCCGACACCGCCACCCTGGCTGAAGCCGGCCATCACGCCGCAGGCGCTCCAGAAGTTGGTGCGGCCTTGCACGGGGCCGACCAGCGGGTTGCCATCGGGTGCGAAAGTGAAAGGGCCGTTGATGACGCGCTTGATGCCGGCGTTCTCCAACGTGGGGAAATGCTTGAAGGCAATTTCCAGCGAGGGCGCAATGCGGTCCAGATCGGGCTGCAAGAGTTCCTGGCCGAAGCTCCAAGGCGTGTTCTTCGGGCTCCAGGGTTTACCGGCCTGTTCGTACACGCCCAGCACCATGCCCTTGCCTTCCTGGCGCAAATAGCTCTCGGCACCGAAGTCGATGACATGGCCGATTTCCTTACCGGTGCTCTTGTTGAATTCCACCACTTCGGGGATGTCGTCGGTTACAAGGTACATGTGCTCCATGGCCAGCACGGGCAGCTCGATGCCCACCATGCGACCCACCTCACGCGCCCACAGGCCGCCGGCGTTGACCACGTGTTCGCACTCGATCACGCCCTGGTTGGTGATGACGCGCCAGTGGCCGTCGGGCTTTTGTTCCAGGCTCTCGACCTTGGTTTGCACCTCAATCGTGGCTCCCCCTAAGCGTGCCGCCTTGGCATACGCGTAGGTCGTGCCGCTGGGGTCCAGATGGCCTTCGTTGGGGTCCAGCAGGGCGCCCAGGAAATATTTTTCTTCGATGAAGGGAAAGTAGTTCTTGGCTTCCTTGACCGAGATGATTTCGGTCTCCATGCCTAAGTAGCGGCCACGCGCCACCGTCATCTTCAAAAACTCCATGCGCTCGGGCGTGTCGGCCAGCATGATGCCGGGCGACTTGTGCATGCCGCAGCTTTGGCCGGAGATGCGTTCGAGCTCTTCGTACAGGCTCACGGTGTAGCTTTGCAGCATGGCCACATTCGGGTCGCCGTTGAGGGTGTGGAAGCCACCGGCCGCATGCCAGGTGGAGCCACTGGTGAGCTGGTCACGCTCCAGTAGCATGACGTCGCTCCAACCCTTTTTGGTCAGGTGGTAGAGCACCGAGCACCCCACCACGCCGCCACCAATCACTACCACTTGTGCTGTTGTCTTCACGTTCTTGTCCTTGCTAATGCTTTTGGAAAATACAAATCAAAATCGGGTGTCGCCATGCGCCGCAGGGATGCTGGCGCTTAAAAGTCCGTGGGCGCGCCGCCCTCGGCTTTACGCTTGGCAACAAAGGCATCGAGTTCTTCTTCGATGGCGGGGTCCATGGCCGGGCGCTCATACGCGGCCAGCTCTTTTTGCCAGACCGCATTGGCCTTCTGGTAGGCCGTGGGGCTGCCGCCTTCGCTCCAGGTTTCGAAGTTGCGCCAGTCGGAAATGATGGGCGAATAAAACGCGGTCTCAAAGCGCTCCAGCGTGTGCGCCGTGCCAAAGTAATGGCCGCCGGGCTCCACATCGCGGATGGCGTCTAGCGCCAGGGCCGGCTCGCTCATGTCCAGCGGTGTCAGGAACTCGGCCACCATTTGCAAGAGGTCGCAGTCCAGCACGAATTTTTCGAAGGAGGCCGTCAGGCCGCCTTCGAGCCAACCCGCGCTGTGCATGATGAAGTTGCCGCCGCCCTGCGTCAAAGCCCAGAGCGAAAACACAGATTCGTAAGCCGCTTGCGCGTCCACGGTGTTGGCCGCATTCACATTGCTGGTGCGGTAGGGCAGGCCGTATTTGCGCGCCAGCTGGCCGCCGGCCAGCACCGCCTTCATGTACTCGGGCGTGCCAAAGGCGGGGGCGCCGGTCTTCATGTCCACATTGCTGGTAAAGCCGCCGTACACCACCGGCGCGCCGGGGCGCACCAGCTGCGTGAAGGCGATGCCGGCCAGGGCTTCGGCGTTTTGCTGCACCAGGGCACCGGCAATGGTCACGGGTGCCATGGCACCGGCCAGGGTGAAGGGTGTCAGCATCACGATCTGGTTGCGCGAGGACATCTCCATGATGCCTTGCAGCATGGGCGTGTCCAGGCGGCGTGGCGAGTTGCTGTTAATGATGGTGAACAGCGAGGGCTCGGCTTCGAATTGCTCATGCGATATGCCGCGCGCAATGCGGGCAATCTCCATGCCATCGCGGTTGCGCTCCTTGCCCAGGGAATAGGCATGAAACGGTTTGTCGGTCAGCTTGGCGATGTCCGACAGGCAGTCCAGGTGGCGGATCGAGGCATGCAGGTCCACCGGCTCCACCGGATAGCCACCGGTGCAGCTGATGATGTCATAGCGCTGGGCCAGCTTCACCAGGTTGCGAAAGTCCTGCTGGTTGCCGGCGCGGCGTCCGCCCTGCATGTCGGAGCAGTTGGGCGGGCTTGCCACCTGGGCAAAGGCCAGGCTCTTGCCGCCTATCTTCACATTGCGTTCGGGGTTGCGCGCATGCAGGGTGAATTCGGAGGGGCAGGTCTTGATCACTTCCATCAGCATGGCGCGGTCAAAGCGCACGCGCTCCACGCCGTCCTTCACATCGGCGCCGGCCTTTTTCAGGATGGCGCGCGCGCCTTCGTGCATGAAGTCGATGCCCATTTCTTCGAGCACGGTGAGGGAAGCGTTGTGGATGGATTCCAGCTCGTCTTCAGAGACCACCGGTGTGGGCGGAAAACGGTGTTTCAGGGAGCGGTATTGGGTGGTGGAGAGGGCGGCGCGAACGGTGCCGCTGCCACGTCCTCCACGCCGGCGTGGGGCGCTGCTGCGAGCAGTTACTTCGTCTGACATGGGGTAAATCTCCAGTGGCTTTTGAAACGGCAAAAAAGATTATCTGGTCTTATCGGCCCCAAGGCATGCAGAGCGCAGATGATGTTTTTGCGGTACGTGGATGAGTTTTAGTCATGCGTTTGCGCTGGCTGCTTCGCTGTCTGTTTTCAGGCGTAGGGCGTGCCGTCCTTGTGCACAAATTTCCAGCCGCCGTCGGCCTGTAACAGGGCCTGCAAATCGTCGTCCGGGTACTGGCCCTGGTCACCCGGTGTGCGGTCGCCGACTTCCAGGTAGAGCACCTCTGTGCTGGTCTGATTGATGAGCTGGTGGGCGTCGCCACTGCCGGCCCGAAAACCGGCACACATGCCGGGCTCCAGGGGTGTGGCACCGGCATCCGTTAGGAGCGTGGGGTGGCCTTGCAGGATGTAGACAAACTCGTCCTGCTTGCTGTGCGCATGGCGCAGCGCCGAGATCGCCTGGGGCTGCAGGCGGGTGAGGTTGACGCCGAAATTCTGCAGCCCAAAAACATCACCCAGTGCGCGCTTCTCGCGCCCGCGCACGCGCGTGGCAAAGGGCTCGGGGTAGTTGCTGGGCTTGCTGCGCGGCGCAGCGTCCAGGGCGCGGATGGCGTTGGGATACTGGGACTGTGGCATGGCGGGGACTCCATGGTTTGCAGAAGAAGT
>JAYVNF010000123.1:0-6163 GCA_043758575.1 Rhodoferax sp. | reverse complement strand
CCGGCATATCCCCTTCCCGCGCGACCCTGGGTGAACCAACGTTTCAATACCGAACTCCCCAACGCCCCATGCGCCAACGCCCTCACGCGCCGGTTGCTGGTTGCTGTATCCGGTATTCTTTGGCAAGTGAAGCAACATCGCTGTGAGCGGGATGGGTAAGGGTGGGTGACGATTTGTGGTAGCCACTATGAGGAGCCCATCCTTACCCATTCCGCGCACCCACACGCAGACATGACAGAAGAGAAGGCGCACTCCACCCAGGCAAGAAAGAAGAATCTAAAAACCCAGGCTTGCCAACAAATCGTCGACTTCAGACTGGTTGGTGACCACGTCCACTTTGCCGGCGGCATCCACCACCGGGCCGTCCAGCGCCGGTACATAGGGCTCATGGGTGGTCGGCACCTTGACGGCGGCCTCGGGCGGTGCCGTCTGGATCAGCAACTGCACCAGCTGCTCCTCGATCGTAGCCGCCAGGTTCACCACCTTGGCGATCACCTGGCCGGTGAGGTCGTGAAAATCCTGCGCCATCATGATGGCGGTCAGGCTCTCGTCGACCTTGCGGCTGGCGCGGTCCACATCTTCTATGAAGTTCATCACATGGCCCTTGGCCACCGCGGCCACCGGGTCTTTCACGATGAGCTCGCCAATGCGGCGGGTCTCGGAGGCAATGAAATCGTGCTGCTCCTTGGCCTGGTCGACCTGGTTGAGCACCTTCTCGGCGGCTTCACCGGTCAGGCGGGCGATGTAGGACAGGCGGCTCTTGGCGTCAGGCAGCTCGCCGGCCCAGTTTTGCACCTTGGCGGTCAGGCCCAGGCCGTTAAGCGAGTCGTGCAGCTGGCGCGTCAGCACGCCGAGTTGCTGGTGCACATCGGCAGCACTGGCGGCCTCAGGATTCACGGGGGTGGTGTCCTGCGTGCTCATGCTTATTTCAACCCGACTTTGGTCAAAATGTTGTTGACCTTGTCTTCCAGTGTGGCCTTGGTAAAGGGCTTGACGATGTAGCCGGCTGCACCTTGTTGGGCCGCCATCACGATGTCTTCCTTGCGTGCCTCGGCCGTCACCATCAACACCGGCAGGTGCTTGAGCTTGTCGTCCTTCTTGATCTCGCCCAGCAGCTGAAAGCCGTTCATATTGGGCATGTTGATGTCGCTGACGACGAAGTCAAAGGTGCTGTTGCGCAGCTTTTGCAGGGCGATCACGCCATCCTCGGCCTCATCAGCGTCGGCATAGCCGCTCTCTTTGAGCAGGTTGCGCACAATGCGGCGCATCGTGGAAAAGTCATCAACGATTAAAAAGCGTAATTCTTTGGCCATGACAAGCTC
Source organism: Rhodoferax sp. (assembly GCA_043758575.1). Taxonomy (GTDB): domain Bacteria; phylum Pseudomonadota; class Gammaproteobacteria; order Burkholderiales; family Burkholderiaceae_C; genus Allorhodoferax. Next base: position 4,841 of record JAYVNF010000123.1, on the reverse strand, counting down.
TTTCGAGGTTGATTTTTTCTGTTAATCACAAGTATGACCGAAATCTTCGATCACTACGGTGCCGTTTTTGCGCCCACCGGGGCCGCTGCAGCCTCTGTGGCAGTGTCTACCGGTGCGCGCTCTATGCCCAGCAGGCGTTCCTGGGCTTCCTTGGTCATCACCAGCAGGCTGATGCGCCGGTTGGTCGGCGCATTCGGGTTGTCCGGGTCATAGGGGACGCTGGCGGCCATGCCCACCACGCGTGCCAGTTTGTCTTCGGGCATGCCAGCAATCATCAGTTCGCGTCGGGCCGCGTTCGCACGGTCGGCCGAGAGCTCCCAGTTGCTGTAACCGCGCACCGGGTTGCCGAAGTTCTGGCGGTCGGTGTGGCCATCCAGGCTGATCTTGTTTTCCACGTCCAGCAGGGCCACGCCGATTTCGCGCAGGATGTCGCGCATATAGGGTTTGACATCGGCACTGCCGCTGTCAAACATGGGGCGTTTCTGGTCGTCCACGATCTGGATCTGCAGGCCGTCCGGTGTCAGCTGCATCTTGATTTGTGAGCTGAACTCGGAGAGCTTGGCGTTGTTGGAAATGGCCGCTGCAATCTTGGCGCCCAGGGCCGAGAGCTTGCGCGAATCGGCCTTGGCCTCGGCGGCGCGGAACTGCTCGGTGGCAACCTTCTTGGCGCGCTTGTCTTCGGCATCGCCCTTGGCGGTCTGGCCGGCGGTTTGGGTCAGGTCATTGCCGCCACCGCTGAGCAGGCTGTTGCTGGAGCCCGAGCCACTGCCACCGGCAAGGGCCACCTTGAGGGGGGACTGGAAATAGTCGGAGATGCCTTTTTTGTCGCCTTCGGAGGTGCTGCCCAGCAGCCACATCAGCAGGAAGAAGGCCATCATGGCGGTGACGAAGTCGGCGTAGGCAATCTTCCAGGCGCCGCCATGCACCGCGTGGCCGCCTTTTTTGACCCGCTTGATGATGATCGGCTGCAGTTTTTTGGCGTCCCCTGCCATGCTCAGCGTCCCATGGTCTTATTTCTTCTTCACGAAGGCTTCGAGCTCGGCAAACGTAGGCCGCTCGGTGGAGTACAGCACCTTGCGGCCGAATTCGATGGCGGTGGAGGGGTTGTAGCCCTGCATGCTGGCCAGCAAAGTGGTCTTGATGCACTGCAGTTCCTTGCCGCCTTCTTCCACTTTCTGTTCCAGCACGCCGGCCAGTGGCTCGGCAAAGGCATAGGCCAGCAAAATGCCCAGAAAGGTTCCCACCAGGGCCGAGCCGATCATGCCGCCCAGCACGGCAGGCGGTTGGCCGACCGAGCCCATGGTGTTCACCACACCCAGCACGGCGGCCACAATGCCGAAGGCCGGCAGGCCGCCGGCAATGCGCTGGATGGCGGCCACCGCAGAGTGCGCTTCATGGTGGTGGGTGTCGATTTCGCTGTCCATCAGGGACTCGATCTCGTGGGCATTGAGATTGCCCGAGACCATCATGCGCAGGTAGTCGGTGATGAACTCCACCACATGGTGGTCATGGCCTACGGTGGGGTACTTCTTGAAAATGGCCGAATCATGCGGGCTTTCCACATCGCCCTCAATCGCCATCAGGCCTTCCTTGCGCGCCTTTTGCAGGATGTCAAACATCAGGGCCATCAGGTCCATGTACCGGGCCTTGGTGTACTTGCTGCCCTTGAAGCAGGAGCCCAAACCCTTCATGGTGGCCTTGACCACCTTCATCTGGTTGTTGGCCAGGAAAGCGCCCATGGTGGCGCCGCCAATGGTGATCATCTCAAAGGGCAGGGCGTGCAGGATCACTGCGATGTTGCCGCCGTGCACAATGAACACGCCAAACACGCAGCCTAGAACAACAAGCCATCCGATGATTACAAACATAGGGTGATTGTGACAGCGGGGTTTGCAGCCCCAAGGGTTGAATAGAGTGGCTTTTTAGGGCTATCAGCCATCATATCGTTCTGCAGGGGCTGCACTGGCATTCAGTGCAGCAATATTCCGCCGGCGCTGGCGCCCTTGCCGGCACGGGCCGGTGGCGAGCACAGGCCGCATTCGAAGTGGCGGCTGTTTTCATAGGCTTCGGAGACAAAGTGGCCTCCGCACTTGGAGCATTTGGTCATGGACAGCATGTTGTTGTCGATGAACTTCACCAGGCGCCAGGCCCGGGTGATGGACAGCAGGGGCTCCACACCACAGGCGGCAATCTGTTCGGTGTAGAGCTTGTAGGCCTTCATGATGGCGTCAATGTCTTCCAAAGCGCTCACCTTGGTCAAGTACTCATAGGTGTTTTGAAACAGCGAGGCGTGGATATTGGGCTGCCAGGTCAGGAACCATTCGGTGGAGAAGGGCAGCTGGCCCTTGCTGGGGGAGCGGCCAGCCACTTCCTTGTACAGGCGCAACAGGCGCTCATAGGACAGGTCGGTCTCGCTTTCCAGCACCTGTAGGCGCGCGCCCAGGTTGATCAGGGCCACGGCCCGTTCGACTTGCTTGGAATCATTGAGTACGCTTTTGGTGGCCATGGTGCTGCTCCGGGAGATGTGGGCGATGTGTGGGGGGTGTGGCTTACAGGGCTTCGGCAAAGCGGCCGGCCATCAGGATGCTGGCGTGCAGCCGGGTGGTGGAGTCGTTGTCCACCTTGTTGACCGAGTGGTTGGTGAGCAGGTTCCAAACCACTTCGTCGTCCATGCGGAAGCGGCACAGGAGCATGTTGCTAGAGGCGATCTTGAAGATCTGGGCGGGCGAGAGGGCACCAATCATGGTGGCCGATTCTTCCGACATGCCCAGGCGGAACAGGGCTTCGGCCTTGTCCTGGCGGATCAGGTTCTGGGCCAGCATCAGATAGGTCAAATTGGCTTCCCGGATTTCCGAGAGGATTTGTTCGTTGGTCATGTCTGGCTCCAAAAAAGGGAAGGCATTTATTTAGGGCGTGAACCGCATCTATTTATTTGCCGTTCACCATGGATGCAATTCTGTTTGCCCGTGAACAGAACTTGAATCGGGGTTTGGATGTTTGGCGTGTCAGCGTGCCGGCCCCGGCGTGTAAGGGGAATTCCTACAAGCCGGTCTGAGGCCGCAGAACTGGCCGGGAAAGTCCCGCTTGTTGTGCGCCTTGGGGCCGCTATTTCGGCATAAAGTGGCACAACTTAAATGTCTGGAGTGGGGGAGCCATGAAAGCGGTCATTCTTGCTGGCGGGTTGGGTACCCGAATTTCCGAGGAAACCCACCTCAAGCCCAAGCCCATGGTCGAGATTGGCGGCAAACCCATTCTCTGGCACATCATGAAGACCTACTCCGCCCACGGCGTGAACGACTTCATCATCTGCTGCGGCTACAAGGGCTATGTGATCAAGGAGTACTTCGCGAATTACTTCCTGCACATGTCGGATGTGACCTTCGACATGGCCGCCAACCGCATGGAGGTGCATGAGCGTCACGCCGAGCCCTGGCGCGTAACCCTGGTGGACACCGGTGACGACACGCAGACCGGCGGGCGCCTCAAGCGTGTGGCGCCTTATCTGCAGGGCGAGGACGCGTTCTGCTTTACCTATGGCGACGGTGTGGCCGACGTCGATGTGCGCGCCAGCATTGCCTTTCACAAAGCCCACGGCAAACGCGCCACGATCACGGCGGTGCAGCCGCCCGGGCGCTATGGCGCACTGAACCTGAAGGGTGACCTGGTGGCGGGCTTTGCAGAGAAGCCGCGCGGCGAAGGCGGGCTGATCAATGGCGGCTACTTCGTGCTTTCACCCAATGTGCTGGACCTGATCGAGGGCGATGCCATGCCCTGGGAGCACGTGCCCCTGGAGACCCTGGCCGTCCAAGCGGATTTGATGGCCTGGGAGCACCGCGGCTTTTGGCAGCCCATGGACACCTTGCGCGAGAAAAATCTGCTGGAAGACCTGTGGCAGTCCGGCAAGGCACCCTGGAAGGTCTGGTGATGCTGCCCCAAGCGTCCTTCTGGCAGGGCAAGCGTGTGCTGCTCACCGGCCACACCGGCTTCAAGGGCGGCTGGCTGGCGCTGTGGCTGCGCCGCATGGGGGCCGATGTGTGGGGCATGGCGTTGCAGCCCGACACCCGGCCCAATTTGTTTGAGGCCGCGCAACTGGCGCCTGGCATGCGCAGCGTGATCGGCGATATCCGCGATGCGCAAGGGGTGGCACAGCTGCTGCGCGACTGCAATCCGGAAGTCGTGTTCCATCTGGCCGCGCAACCTCTGGTGCGCGCCAGCTACCGCGACCCCTTGACCACCTTTGCCACCAACGTAATGGGCACGGCCCACGTGCTGGATGCCATGCGCGGTGCGCCACGCTTGCGCGTGGCCGTGATGGTGACCACCGACAAGGTCTACCGCAATCTGGAGCAGGGCCAGGCTTTTGCCGAAGACCATGTGCTGGGCGGGCACGACCCCTACAGCGCCAGCAAGGCGGCGTCTGAAACCGTGATTGCCAGCTACCGCGATGCCTTTCTGGCCGAGCAGGGCGTGGCCGTGGCCAGCGCCCGCGCTGGCAATGTGGTGGGTGGTGGTGACTGGTCCGCGGACCGCCTGGTGCCCGACGCGGTGCGGGCCTGGCAGGGCGGCCAGGAGCTGGTGATCCGCAGCCCCGCATCGGTTCGACCCTGGCAACACGTGCTGGAGCCGCTGTGCGGCTACCTGCGCCTGGCCGAGGTTTTGTGGCAAGAGCCGGCTTTGGCCGGTGCCTACAACTTTGGGCCGGCAGCGCAGGAGGGGGCCACAGTGCGCCAGGTGGTGGACCTGTGCTGCGCCGCCTATGGCGCGGGCACCGTGCGCTACGAGCACAACCGCGACGCTGCCCATGAAGCCGGCACCCTGGTGCTGGAAACGGCCAAGGCCGA
>JAYVNF010000122.1:0-6176 GCA_043758575.1 Rhodoferax sp. | reverse complement strand
TCCAGAGCCTCTTCCTGGTCGTGGGTGACGAAGATGCTGGTCACATGCAGGTCGTCGTGCAGGCGGCGCAGCCAGCGCCGCAATTCCTTGCGCACCTTGGCATCCAGCGCACCAAAGGGCTCGTCCAGCAGCAGCACCTTGGGCTCCACAGCGAGCGCGCGCGCCAGGGCGATGCGCTGGCGCTGGCCACCCGAGAGCTGGGCTGGGTAGCGGTCGGACAGCCAGTCGAGCTGCACCAGGCCCAGGAGTTCATGTACTTTTTGCTTGATGACCGTTTCGCTGGGCCGCGTGGCACGCGGCTTCATGCGCAGGCCAAAGGCCACGTTGTCGAACACGCTCATGTGGCGAAACAGCGCGTAGTGCTGGAACACAAAACCGACGTTGCGCTCGCGCACATGCACGTCGGTGGTGTCTTCACCGCTGAACAAAATATTGCCCTGGTCAGCCGTCTCCAGGCCGGCAATGATGCGCAACAGCGTGGTCTTGCCGCAGCCCGAGGGGCCGAGCAGGGCGACCAGCTCGCCGGAGTCTATGTCCAGGCTGACGTCACGCAGGGCGTGGAAGGTGCCGAAGTCTTTGCTGACGTTGCGGATGGCGATGCTCATGGTGTTCTTCTCGAAAGGCTTTATTCAGTTCAGGCTTGGGCGGCGGTGGACTTCAGATCCAGGGGGCGCTCAGGGGGCAGTTCAGCAGCGGCCTTCTGGTCGCGCTCAAAGCGCCATTCCACAACTTGCTTGATGAGCAGCGTCACCAGGGCCAGTAGCGCCAAGAGAGATGCCACAGCAAAGGCGGCCACGCTTTGGTACTCGTTGTACAAAATCTCCACGTGCAGGGGAATCGTGTTGGTCTGGCCACGGATGTGGCCGGACACCACCGACACCGCGCCGAACTCGCCCATGGCGCGCGCGTTGCACAGAATCACGCCGTAGACCAGGCCCCACTTGATGTTGGGCAGCGTCACATACCAGAAGGTCTGCCAGCCGGTGGCGCCCAGCACGATGGCCGCTTGTTCCTCTTCCGTGCCCTGGGCCTGCATCAGCGGAATCAGCTCGCGCGCGATGAAGGGAAAGGTGACAAAGATAGTGGCCAGCACGATGCCCGGAATGGCAAAGACGATCTTGATGTCATGCGCCTGCAACCACGGGCCAATCCAGCCCTGCGCGCCAAACATCAGCACATAAACCAAGCCTGCCACCACTGGCGAGACCGAGAAGGGCAGATCGACCAGCGTGGTCAAAAAAGCCTTGCCGCGAAACTCGTACTTGGCAATGCACCAGGCCGCGGCCACACCGAACACCAGGTTCAGCGGCACGGCAATCGCGGCGGTGATCAGCGTCAGGCGGATGGCGCTCCAGGCGTCGGGTTCCTGCAACGCTTCCAGCGCTGCGCCACCGCCCTTGCGCAGCGCCTCGGTGAAGACGGCGGCCAGGGGTAGCAGCAGGAACAGAAAGATGAAGACCAGGGCGATGCCCAAAAGTGTCCACTTGACCCAGGTCGGCTCGGTGGTGCCGGCCCGGGCTGTGCGTTGGCTGCGGGTGCTCATGACTGTGCTCCGTTGCGGCGGCGCTGCCAGGCCTGCAGGGCGTTGATGACGAGAAGCAAGGCGAATGAAATCACCAGCAAGACCACCGCCACGGCGGTGGCGCCGGCGTAGTCATACTGCTCCAGCTTGCCGATGATGATCAAAGGCGTGATCTCCGACACCATGGGCATGTTGCCGGCAATGAAGATGACCGAACCGTACTCGCCGATGGCGCGTGCAAAGGCCATGGCAAAGCCGGTCAAGAGCGCCGGTGCAATGGTCGGAAAGATCACGTGAATGAACGTCTGCAAGCGCGTGGCGCCCAGGCAGGTGGCGGCCTCTTCGAGTTCCTTCTCGGCATCCTCCAGCACCGGCTGCACCGTGCGCACCACAAAGGGCAGGCCGATGAAGATGAGTGCAATCACCACGCCATTGCGGTTGAAGGCCAGCTGCACGCCATAGGGCTCCAAGAGCGAGCCAACCCATCCATTGCTGGCCAAGAGCGCCGTGAGCGAAATACCGGCCACGGCCGTGGGCAGGGCAAAGGGTAAATCGACCAGCGCGTCGATGACCTTCTTGCCGGGGAACTCATAGCGCACCAGCACCCAGGCCACCAGCAGGCCAAACACCGCATTCACGCTGGCCGCAATCAGCGAGGCGCCAAAGGTCAGCTGGTAGGAGGCCATGACGCGCGGGCTGCTCACAGCCTGCACGAATTGCTCCCAAGTCAGCGTGAAGGTCTTGAAGACCAGGGCCGAGAGCGGGATCAGCACGATCACGCTCAAATAAAACAGGGTGTAGCCCAGCGTCAGCTTGAAGCCGGGCAGCACGCGTTTGGCGGGACGCCGGGGGAGGGTCAGTGTGGACATGGCAATCGAGAAAAACAGGGCCACCACCGGTGGCCAAAGCAGGATTTTGCGCAGAGCAAGGCTTGCGGCAAACGACTTTGTGGTTGTTTGCTTATGCCAATGACGGGCTACCTTACTTCACCGTATACAGCTTGTCGAACTGCCCGCCGTCATTGAAGTGCACCTTCTGCGCCTCGGCCAGGGAGCCAAACAGCTCCTCCACCGTGAACAGCTGGATCGGCTTGAAGGTGGCGGCGTACTTCTTCAAAATGGCGGGGTTGGTGGGGCGCAGCGCATGTTTGGCAGCAATCTCTTGTGCCTCGTCGCTGTAGAGATAGTTCAAATAGGCGCGGGCCAGATCGGCCGTGCCTTTCTTGGCCACGGTGCGCTCCACCACCGCCACCGGGTTCTCGGCCACGATGCTGATGCTGGGGTGAACCGCATCCACCTTGCCAGCGCCAAACTCGCGGTCCACCGACACCACTTCGGATTCAAAGGTGATCAGCACATCGCCCAGATTGCGTTGCAAAAAGATGGTGGTGGCATCGCGCCCGCCCTTGGCCAGCACCGGCACGTTTTTGTACAGCTTGCCGACAAACTCGGCGGCCTGCGCATCGCTGCCACCCTTTTTGCGCACATAGCCCCAGGCCGCCAGATAGGCCATGCGGCCGTTGCCGCCGGTCTTGGGGTTGACCAGCACCACCGAGATGCCGGGCTTGACCAGGTCGTCCCAGTCCTTGATGTGCTTGGGATTGCCCTCGCGCGTGAGGAACAGCATGGTGCTGGATGTGGGCGAAGCGTTGTGCGGGAAGCGCGTCTTCCAGTCTTTGGCCACGATGCCAGTGGAGGCCAGAAACTCCACATCGGTGGTGGTATTCATGGTCACCACATCGGCGTCGAGGCCGTCGTTGACGGCGCGCGCCTGGGCGCTGGAGCCGCCGTGCGACTGGTCAATCTTCACATCCTTGCCGCTGGACTTCTTGTAGCTGGCGACAAAGGCGGCATTCACGTCCTTGTAGAACTCGCGCGACACATCGTAAGAGGCGTTGAGCAGGGTTTGGCTGGAAGCCATCTGGCTGGCCGTCAGGGCCACAGCGGCCAGTGCCAGGGAGAACGTGTGTTTGAGTTGCATAAAGGACCTGAGAAAAGACGCGTCAAGCGCAGCCGCGCAGAAGCACGATTGTGCACAGGCGCGCAGCATAGCCCAAGGAACGATTCGTTGTTTCCTTATGCGCAAAGCCATCTAACCAAACAACTGGCCGCGCGCCGCGTTGGTAATCGCCACCACGCAGGGGTGGGTAATGCGCCGCTCCACTGACACCGCATAGAACTCCTCGCGCAGCTCCTCGCTGCGCCCAATCACCTTCACGCCAAACTGGCGCACGGTCTCGGCCTCGGTCACCGTGGGCGCCATGAAGACACCGCGACCCTCGCGGCCAAAGGCGGTCATCAGCGCGCCGTCGTCAAACTCGCCCACGATGTGCGGCTGCACGCCGTGGCGTGTCAGCCAGCCTTCGAGCTGCTGGCGCACCGAGGCCTGGGTGCCGGCAATCAGCATGGGCTGGCCGTTCAGGCATTGCGGGAACTTGCCCTTGAGCTGCGCCTTCAAGGCCGGCGTGCAGAAAAAACTCATGGCCGTGCCGCCCAGCGGGTGGTTGAAGGCGCGCACATTCAGGCGCTTGGACATGGGCTCGTCGGCAATCACCAGGTCCAGCCGGTTCAGCGCCAGCTGCGCCAACAAATCCGGGAACTTGCCCTCGCTGCAAATCAGGCGTACCGGCTCGGCAATCGACAGCGCTGGCTCCAGCAGCCGGTAGGCAATCGACTTGGCAACCGAGTCCGCCACTCCAACCTTGAAATCCAGCACCTTGCGGCTTTCGTTAGACCCGCGCACCGCCGCCTCCAGCTCGGCGCCCAGCGTAAAAATCTGGTCGGCATAGCCCAGGGCCAGGCGGCCGTCCTCGGTCAGCTCCAGGTTGCGTCCGGCCTTTTGGAACAGCTTGCGACCCAGCCATTCCTCCAGCAGCTTGATCTGGCCCGACAGGGTGTGCGGCGTGGTGTGCAGCTGCTCGCCGGCGCGCATCACGCCGCCGGCCTTGGCGGTGACCCAGAAGTACAGCAGGTGTTTGTAATTCATCGGTTTTTACGAAGTGAAATTATTGAAACTACGACTTTTCACGAAGCATTGTCGCCCCTACATTCAAGTCTTGCCAGCGCCTTCGCGCTGTCCAAGGAGTGAACAACATGCGACTCAGTACCCGCGGCCGTTTTGCCATCACCGCCATGATTGACCTGGCCCTGCGCGACAAGGCCTACCCGGTGCCCCTGTCCGACCTGGCGCTGCGCCATGGCATCTCCCTGTCCTACCTGGAGCAGGTGTTTGCCAAGCTGCGCCAGCACAGCCTGGTGGAGAGCACGCGCGGGCCTGGCGGCGGTTATGCGCTGGGCTTCAGGGGGGATGCCGTCACCGTGGCCGACATCATTGCGGCGATCGAGGAAGTCGGTGATCCGCACAGCCTGCGCAAGGAGCGCGCCGGCGTGCTCAACACCCAGGCCCTGTGGGACGCGCTGAACACGGCGGTGTTCGAACACATGAAGACCATCACACTCAAAAGCCTGGCCGACGAACAGCGTGCCAAGGGCTTTCAGGTGCAGCAGCGCAGCAAAGCCACCAAGGGTGTGCTGCCAGTGTCCAAGCCGCAGACGCCGCGTCCCCTAGTGCCGAATTCGGTGTTTGCGCTGGGCCAGTCCTTCAGGACCTGAAGGGTTGTGTGGCGCGCTACTTGCTAGCCCGCAGGGGTTACAGTTCAGCTACGCACAACCAGGAGCACCCATGGCAACCAGCAAAAAAGCCCCCACCAAAGCCGCCGCCGCAGACTTTAGCCCAGCGCCAGCCGCAGTAGCCGCCAAGGTGGCAAAGCCCAAGGCGCCTGCCAAAACCACGGCGACAGCCAAGGCCGCACCCAAGACAGCGGTTGCGCCAGCGGTGCCGGTCGCAAAAAAAGTGGCGGTGAAGACCGTAGCGACCAAATCCGCGCCCACAGCGCCGGCCGCACCCAAGGTGGCCGCCAAGCCCAAAGCGCAGCCCAAGAAAAAAGCCGGAGTGGAAGGTCACCCCATTGATGCGCAGCAGCGCGCCAACTACATCGAGGTTGCCGCTTTCTACATCGCCGAGCGGCGCGGCTTTGCGCCCGGCAATCCGGAGCAGGACTACCTGGACGCTGCCGCCGAAATCGACCGCATGGTGGTGGCCGGCCACTTCGCCAAATAAGGTTTGCCAGGCCCGCCCTCAGACTTTGGGGAGCAGCGACAAGCTTGGGTGCTGGCGTGTCAGCAGCAGGAACATCGCAAAGACCGGACCCGGCATATTGCGTGGGTCGTTGGCGCTCTCCAGCGCTTGCCAGGTACGCGACTGCAGGCCGCCGCGGCTGCCGGCCTGCACCGGATAGCCCATCAGCGCAGCGGCCTCCACCTGGCTGAGTCCGGCGGCCAGTCGGGCCTGCTTGAGCGCGTCGCCACTGGGAGACGGCATGTCCAGCGCTTGAAACGATCCCATGGACTCAGGCCTCGGTGTGCGAAGGCAGCGCCGGGCGCACCTCGTGCGCCTGTACATCCACCACGTCCGCAGCGGCAGAAGGCGGTGCCCCCGGGCTGGCGCCGCGGCGGAATTGCCGCGACGCCTGCTGGAAGGTTTGGAACACCGTGAACATGGCTGGCTTTTTGCCGCGCAGCAGCGACCACAGGACCGACAGCAAGGCCACGCTTATGCCCAGCAGCAAAAAGCCCGCGACCACCAGGCCCAAAAA
>JAYVNF010000121.1:0-6196 GCA_043758575.1 Rhodoferax sp. | reverse complement strand
AAAGAGGGATGGCCTGGTTTGGCGTGACCAGCCTCAAGACGCGGCCCTCGGGCCACACCGGCAGCAAGGCCGCACCCAATGACTGCGGCAACAGCGGTTGCCACGACCTGGGCGGCTTCCGTGCCCTGCAGCGCCCCATGGTGATGCGCCAGGCCCTGGTCAACCCGGACCTGGGCCGCATACGCCCGAACCTGCCCAGCGGCAAAGTCAGCCGTGGCAGCCTGGGCAACAGCTTTGACCACAAGGGCGTGGCCGTGGGCCAGTGCAAGACCTGCCATGACGGCAAGTCCGCCTCCGGCATGCCGGCGCGCCACCTGATGGTGACGGTCTCCTGCGACACCTGCCACCGCACCACCACCTGGACCCCGGCCCAGTTCAACCACAGCGGCGTCTCGGCCAACACCTGCCTGGCCTGCCACAACGGCATGGGTGCCTCGGGCAAACCGGCCGGCCACTTCATGACGGCGCGCTCCTGCGACAGCTGCCACAAGAACATGGCCTGGACGCCGGTGAACTACCAGCATCTCTCGCCCCTCTACAAGCCCAGCGCAGACCTGCTCAGCTGCGTCAGCTGCCACGTAACCAACGGTGAAATCATTCCGCGCCAGATGCGCGGCCTGAACCGCACCAAGCCTATCCCGGTGGGGCCTTAAGTGAAAACCTCTCAACGCATTGTCTGGCTGACAGGCCTGGTCCTGGCCCTGCTCGCCCACGTGGCGGCAGCCCAAACCATTGAAAGCCTGGACTGGGTGGAGGGCGCGGCCGGCAGCCACGTGGCGCGCCTGACCTTTACCGCCAATGTGCGCTTTTTGCGCCAGGCCCCCAACCCGAACACCGCCACCGACCTGGCGCAACTCAGCTTCCAGATCGTCGCGGCCGACGAGCAGGTCATGGGCCAGACCGTGGATGAAGGCAAGCGCCTGGGCGCTGCGGCCGGGCGCCCGCGCATTGACCTGAGCTATGTGCCAGTGCCCAAGGTGCCGACCAAGCTGCTGACCCTGCGCTTCAGCGAGAAGGTGCTGCTGCAGGTGCGCCAGGGGCCGGGCGCGCGCAGCATCGACCTGGTGTTCAAGAGCCGCATGGGCGGTGAGTTGTCTGCCGAGGGTGCCCTGCCGGAGCCGGCCGAGGCCGCGCTTGACCGGCGCTACGCGGTGTTGCTGCAGTCCACGGCGGCCGACCAGGCGCTGCAGATGCCGCGCATTCCGGCCGAATTCCAGAACTACGATGTCTACACCCAGGCCGGCGCACGCGGCGGTGCTGCCAGCACCGACCTGGTGATGGGGTTTTTCAAAACCGAGCAGGATGCGCAGACGGTGCGCCAGCGCGCCCTGGCCAGCTTTCCAGCGGCCACGGTGCTGAACCTGGCCATGGCCAATCCGGCCAGCGCCCCGGCCGCCGCCGCCACGGCCCCAGTGCCGTCCGTCACGCCCGCCGCAGCCGCTGCGCAGCCACAAATCGAGACTGCTGTCAGCGATGTCGATGGCCAGGGTGCCGCCCTGTTGGCCAAGGCCCGCGCCGCCTATGACGAGCGCCGTTACCAGGATGCCATTGACGCCACCAACCAGGCCCTGATGCTGCCGCCCAACCCGGCCAGCGCCGGCGCGCAGGAGCTGATCGCCCTGTCGTGGGAGGCCTTGGGCCAGCCCGACAAGGCGCGCGCCGAATACCAGCTCTACCAAAAGCTCTATCCCGAGGGCGAGGCCGCGCCCCGCGTGGCCCAGCGCCTGGCGGCCCTGGGTGGTGGCGTGCCTGCGGCTACAACCGTTGCCGGCGCACCCGGCCTGAAGGCCAACAAAAAGCTGCTCAGCGCCACCGGCAGCGTTTCGCAGTACTACTACGGTGGCCAGACCAAGACCGACTCGCTGGTCAACATCGCCACCGGCATCGACCAGAGCACCCTGACCCGCACCAACCAGTCGGTGCTGGTGTCAAGCTGGGACGCCACCGGCCGTTACGAGACCGACGACTCCATCACCAAGCTGGTGATGCGTGGCTCGCACTCCGACAACCTGGCCAGCCAAAGTGCACTCAGCTCCACCACCCAGGGCCTGGTCAGCGCCGCCTATGTGGACTACCGCAACCTGGCCAGCCGCATGGACCTGCGGGTGGGGCGCCAGTCGGCCATTGGCGGCTCGCTCTTTGGCCTGTTCGACGGCGTCTCCATGGCCATGCCGGTGGGCGAAAAATACAAGGTCGACGCCATGCTGGGCGTGCCCGCCAACACCCTGGTGTCGGCACCCCAGCAGGCCATGGCCGGTGTGATGCTGGAGGGGGACAACCTGTTCGAGCACTGGGGCGGTAATCTGTCCCTGGTGGAGCAGACCACCGAGGGCATTTCCGATCGGCGCGCCATTGGCACCGAAGTGCGCTACTTTGGCGACACCCTGTCGATGTACACGCAGCTGGACTACGACGTCAACTTCAACGCGCTCAACGCCTTCACCGTGCAGGGCTCCTTCCAGGGCCCGTATGACACCACCGTCACCATGCTGCTGGATGACCGCAAGGCACCCTCGCTGCAGCTCAGTGATGCGCTGATCAGCCAGGGCGGCGTGTCCCTGAAAACCCTGCTGCAGGCCAACAGCCTGGCTGCGGTGCAGGGCTTTGCACTGGCCACGGCGGCCGAGGCCAAGCAGGCCATGGTCAGCCTGTCGCGCGCCCTTTCCCCCAAATGGCAGGGCTCCATGGACCTGCGCTACAGCGATGTCGGTGCCCTGCCGGCGGTGGGTAACTTCCAGGCCCAGCCGGCCACCGGCGCGCAGTACAACGTGTCGTTCCAGCTGACCGGCTCCAACCTGTACTCGAAGCGTGACATCAATGGCTTCAACATCAGCTTCATCACCAGCAGCAGCATGAATGGCACCCAGCTGGCCTATAACAACCTGACCGGTTTCATGGGCAACCAGATGAGCCTGGAGCCCTCGATTCGCTACTACACCCAGACCGACAACACGCAGACCAAAATCAGCCGCATCTCGCCCGGGCTGCGTCTGTCCTACAAGCTCTCGGAGCGTGCCAACCTGATGGCCGAAGGCATTTACGAGAGCTCGCAAACGGACGGCCCCAGCAACCATGAGACCGGTGAGTCGGTCTTTTTCTACCTGGGCTATCGCTATGACTTTCAGTAGTCCGAGGCAGGCTTTGGCACTGGTGTTGTGGAGCGCGCTGGCGGTGCCTGCGTTGGGCTGGGCCGGTCTGGGCCAGCCGCAAAGCGCGGTGGAGGGTGACAGCGTACGCCTGCATGCGCGCCATGCGGTGGCACGCTCCGGTGCCTACGATGTGCACGAGCTCACGTTGGCGGACGGCTCGCGCCTGCGCCAGTATGTGGGGGGCAGTGGCCATATCTTTGCGGTGCGCTGGAATACACACAACAAACCCGACCTGGGCAGCCTCCTGGGCGGCTCGTTTGCCAGCTACAGCGGCGCGGTGCGGCAGGCGGCGCAACGGGCTGGGGTGCAGCGCCAGTTTCGCCATGAAAGCACCGATCTGGTGGTGCAGTCCTCGGGACATTTGAACAGCTACCAGGGCTTTGCCTACCGGCCCTCGATGCTGCCCAAGGGCGTGAGCCCGTCCGCCCTGGGCCTGGGCAGCGGGGCGTGAGGCGCTTCGTCGGCCAGCTGCTGGCCCTTTGCCTAGTACTGCTGCTGAGCAGCTGCGGCGGTGGCGACTCCTCGGTCAGCACGGTGATTTGCAAAAGCGCCAACTGCAATCTGCTGAGCCCGGCGGTGGGCAGCTTTGTGCAGGGTGCCCACAACCTGCAGGTCACGGTGGAAGACGGGCCGCGCAGCTTCAGCCTGGTGCCCAACGCCAACATCCTGTATGCCACGGTCAAGGTCTGCAAGCCCAACGCGAACCCCAGCAGCACGAGCGACTGCCAAACCATTGACAAGGTGCTGGTGGACACCGGCTCCGTCGGTCTGCGCCTGCTGTCCAGCCAGGTCAGCAAACTGGCTCTGGAGCCCTTGCAAATTGCGGTGACCACCAACAGCACCACGACCACACAAGGCGCCTGGGAGTGTTTCCAGTTCGTGGTGGGTGGTTTGTGGGGCAAAGCCGCAGCCGTCGATGTCTACCTGGGCAGCATGCAAACCCAGGGGCCGGTGGCCGTGCAGCTGATTGAGGACAAACCCGACAGCGACCCCAGCAAGGTCAAGGCGCCGGCCAACTGCCAGCTGTGGGCTGACAACGCGCTCTACGAATCGGCCACGGGCTTGGGTGCCAATGGCATTCTGGGCATAGGCAGCACCAACCTGGATTGCGGCAGCACCTGCCTGTCGGTCGCCACAGGCATTGATGCGCAGTACTACGGCTGCCCCTTGAGCCAGCCGCAGGCCGGTGGCTGCACGGCGGCCCGGGTGGATTTGAACCAGCAGGTCTCCAATCCGGTGTCGGCACTGCCCGCCCCTTACAACGACGGCGTGGTGATTGCCATGCCTGCAGTGAACGATCCCGGAGCCAGCACGGCCACTGGCGAGCTGGTTTTTGGTGTCGGTACGCTGCCGGCCGGCACCACCCGGGTGCAGCTCGGCGTGGACTACCAGAACAAGCCGGCCTCCTACCTCAACATCACCACCCAGTTCAATGGCCACACCTTTGTGGACAGCTACCTGGACACCGGCACCAACTTCCTGCGCTTCTCGGACAGCTCCATCCCGCTGTGTGTGAGCGATGCCATCTCCTATTGCCGCACGGCGCTCGGCGACCTCAGCGCCCTGCTGTCCGACGGCGACAACCCGCTGCAAAACCCGGTGACCGTGCCCTTTCGTGTAGGCAACTCGGACGCATTGCTGCAAACCAGCAATACCGCTTTTGGCAGTTTGGCCGCCGCCATCAGTGCCGGCGATCCGGCCAACCCGAGCGCCAAGAACACCAGCACCTTCGCCTGGGGCTTGCCGTTCTTCTACGGCAAGCGGGTCTACCAGTCGATCTGGGACATCACCAGCAACAGCAGCGCTGGGCCCTGGTATGCCTGGACCGCGCTTTAAGGATGGCGTAACGATATTTCCAGATGATGGACTGCTGCTTACCGGTACTTACAAGCTGGGCCTGACAAGCTTGATTTGCGTCATGTTGTCGCACAGTGGGTGGGCGATAATGGGTTTTGGCTTGCTTCACATTTACCTTGGCGACAGATTTGACTCTTCACAACGAACAGGGCGCGGGCATACGGGCCCAGAACCTGACCGTTCGCCGGGGCAGCGAGCTGCTGTTCCAGGCGCTGAACTTTGAGCTCTGCGCCGGCCAGCTGGTCTGGCTGCGTGGTGCCAACGGCAGCGGCAAGACCAGCCTTTTGCGCGTGATTGCCGGCCTGTCCCGCCCGGACGGCGGCCAGTTGCACTGGGGCGATCAGCCGCTGGCGCAATCCCAGGATTTCAAAAGCCGGCTGGTCTACATGGGCCACGCCAACGCCCTCAAAGACGACCTGAGCGCCACCGAAGCACTGCGCTTTCTCACCACCGTGCATGGCCGCCGCTGCTCCACCGAACGCATGGACGCGGCGCTGCGCCGCCTGGGGGTGTTCCACCGCCGCAAGCTGCCGGTGCGCATGCTCTCGCAAGGGCAGCGCCGGCGCGTGGCACTGGCCCGCCTGGCACTGGAGGAGGCGCCGGGCTGCTGGGTGCTGGACGAGCCCTTTGATGCCCTGGACGATGCCGGCGTGCTGCTGGTGCAGGAGTTGTTGGCCGAGAACGTGCGGCGCGGTGGCATGGTGCTGTTCACCAGCCATATCCGGGTCCAGCCCGCAGGCCTGGAGCTGCTGGAGCTGAGCCTGCAAGGCACGCGCGCAGCATGAGGGCCGTGTCGTGAGCCCGATGCTGGCGATCCTGGCGCGCGACCTGAAGCTGGCCAGTCGGCGCCCGGCCGAGGCCTTGCTGCCGGTGGTGTTTTTTGTGGTTGCGGCCAGCCTCTTCCCCCTGGGCGTGGGGCCGGAGGCGGCCACACTCAGGCAGATCGCGCCCGGCATTGTCTGGGTCTGTGCGCTGCTCTCCAGCATGCTGTCCTTGAACACCATGTATGCCAGCGATTATGCCGACGGCTCGCTGGAGCAGATGCTGGTCTCGCGCCTGTCGGCCATCGAGCTGGCGGCGGCCAAGTGCATTGCCCATTGGCTGATGACGGGTGTTCCGCTTCTGTTAGTGTCGCCTTTGTTGGGCCTGCTGTTTGGTTTGTCCTGGGAAGCTATTGGGCTGATGGCACT
>JAYVNF010000120.1:0-6207 GCA_043758575.1 Rhodoferax sp. | reverse complement strand
CCGGCCAGCATCGCGCTGTGCATCTCGTCGCCAGTGCGGTCCAAGAAGCCGGTGTTGATGAACGCCACCCGGCTGGCCGCGGCAGCGATGCAGGCCTTGAGGTTGACGCTGGTGCGGCGCTCTTCGTCCATGATGCCGAGCTTGACGGTGCTGTCTGGCAGGCCCAGCACTTTTTCCACGCGGCCAAACAGCTCATTGGCAAAGGCCACTTCAGCTGGGCCGTGCATCTTGGGCTTGACGATGTAGACCGAACCCTTGCGCGAGTTGCGCACCTTGCCGGCGGCCGCGTCTTTGGCGGTGCGCTGCAGGTCGTGCATCGAAATGGTGGTGGTCACCATGGCGTCCAGAATGCCCTCGGGGATTTCGCGCGTGCTGCCGTCAGCGGCGGTGTAGGTGATGGCCGGGTTGGTCATCAGATGGCCCACATTGCGCACAAACATCAGCGAGCGGCCGTGCAGGGTGACCTTCTTCTTGCCATTGGGGGCGGTGTACACGCGGTCCGGATTGAGGCCGCGCGTAAACGTCTTGCCGCCCTTGTTCATTTCTTCGGTCAGCGTGCCTTGCAGAATGCCCAGCCAGTTGCCGTAGGCCTGCACCTTGTCGTCGGCATCGACCACGGCCACGGAGTCTTCCAGGTCCAGGATGGTGCTGAGTGCCGCTTCCAGCACCAGGTCGCACACGCCGGCGGCGTCGCTCTTGCCGATGACGGTGGCGGCGTTGATGATGAGGTCCAGATGCAGGCCGTTGTGGGCCAGCAGCACGGAGGTGGGGTGCTTGGCATCGCCCTGGTAGCCGACCAATTGGTCCGCGTCCTTGAGCTTGGAAGTGCCGCCTTCGGCCAGGGACACGACCAGTTCGCCGTCCTTGTTGATGCGGTAGCCGGTGGAGCCCACGTGCGAGCCCTTCTTCAGCGGCGCGGTGCGGTCCAGCACGTTGCGTGCGTATTCAATGACCTTTTTTCCGCGCTTGGGGTTGTAGCCGCCATTCTTGCCGGCCTTCTCGCAGCCCTTGTCTTCGGACAGCACATCGGTGCCGTAGAGCGCGTCGTACAGGCTGCCCCAACGGGCGTTGGCCGCGTTCAGCGCGTAGCGGGCGTTGGTGATGGGCACCACCAGCTGTGGGCCGGCCTGCTTGGAGAGCTCATGGTCCACTCCTGCAGTGCTGATCTTCACCTTCTTGGGGCTTTCCACCAGGTAGCCGATTTTCTGCAGAAAGGCCTGGTAGGCCGGCATGTCGGTGATGGGGCCGGGGTGGGTCGTGTGCCAGGCGTCCAGCTCGGTCTGCAGGCGGTCGCGCTCGGCCAGAAGGGCGATGTTCTTGGGTGCCAGGTCGGCCACCAGGGCGTCAAAGCCCTTCCAGAAGGTCTCAGCCGTGACGCCGGTGCCGGGCAGCACTTTTTGCTCAATAAACTGGTGCAAAACCGTGGCCACCTGCAGGCTGTGGACGTTGGTGCGGGGCGTGCTGGAAGCAGTAGACATGGCTGGCCTTTAAGAGATTGAAGCTATGTCCCTACTGTATTCGAACCTTATCCAGGCACTATATGGAAAAATATCACTCTATTTGTGACAAATTAGCAGGTACTGAAACATGACGCCTCCCCTTGCACCGACTGGCAGCGCTGCCCCGGAGCCCGCCAAAACCCTGCCCCTGGCCGGCATCCGCGTGGTCGAGTTCACCCACATGGTGATGGGCCCTACCTGTGGCATGGTGCTGGGGGACCTGGGCGCCGAGGTGATCAAGGTCGAGCCCCTGGGCGGCGACAGCACGCGCAAGCTGCTGGGCAGCGGCGCCGGCTTCTACCCGCTTTTTAATCGCAACAAGAAAAGCCTGGCGATTGACCTGCAAAGCGCCAAGGGGCGGGAGGTGGTGCTCAAGCTGATCATCACGGCCGACATCGTCAGCGAGAATTTCAAAAGCAGCACCATGCAGAAGCTGGGGCTGGATTACGCCTCCCTGTCCAGGCTGGACCCACGCCTGATTTACGTCAGCCACAAGGGTTTCTTGCCTGGCCCCTACGACCACCGCACGGCCCTGGATGAGGTGGTGCAGATGATGGGCGGCCTGGCCTATATGACCGGGCGCCCGGGCGACCCGCTGCGCGCGGGCAGCAGCGTCAACGACATCATGGGCGGCATGTTCGGTGCCATAGGCGCCATGGCGGCCCTGATGCAGCGCCAGCAAACCGGACAAGGCCAGGAGGTGGAGTCGGCGCTGTATGAGAACAATGTGTTTCTGGTGGCCCAGCACATGATGCAGTTCGCCATCACCGGCAAGGCAGCCGACCCGATGCCGCAGAAGATTTCGCCCTGGGGCATTTACGACGTGTTCAGTGTGAGGGATAAAGAGCAGATTTTTCTGGCCGTGGTCAGCGACACGCAGTGGGCTGTTTTTTGCAAGGCCTTTGGCTTTGCCGATCTGCAGGCTGACGCGCGCCTCACCAGCAATAACCACCGGGTGCTGGCGCGCGCCTGGCTGATTCCGCTCTTGCGCGAGCGCCTGGCGGGCCGGCAAGCCAGCGAGCTGGCGGCGGTGTTCGAACAGCACGGCCTGCCCTTCGCGCCCATCACCGATCCCCAGCATTTGTTTGAAGACCCGCACCTGAACGCCACCGGCGGCCTGGCGCCCATGACCCTGCCCGATGGGCGCGCAACCCGGGTGCCGCTACTGCCTTTGAAGCTCGACGGCGAGCGCCTGGGCTTGCGGCTGGATCCACCGAGGCTGGATGAGCATGGCAGTGCGCTGCTGCACAGCTTGGGTTACTCCGAGGAAGAGGTGGCGCAGATGCGGCGGGAGGGGGTTCTGCTGCCCGAAGCCGCTGCTGCGCCTGGCCAGACCGGTAACGCCGCCAGCCCTGCAGCGGACCTGGCTTAGCCAGGCCAGGAGACGCAGCATGGCCATGGACAAGCTCAAACAACTCGAATCCTTTGTGTCGGTCGCAGCGCGCGGCAGCCTCACCGCCGCCGCCAACGCCGAGGGTGTAGCGCCAGCCATCATGGGCCGCAGGCTCGATGGCCTGGAGGAGCGCCTGGGTGTGAAGCTCTTGCTGCGCACCACCCGACGCATCACGCTCACCCACGAGGGCAGCGCCTTTCTGGAAGACTGCCAGCGCCTGCTGGCCGATTTGGCCAATGCCGAGGCCAGCGTGCGCGCTGGCGGCGTCAAGGCCAGCGGCCATTTGCGCATCACCGCGCCGGCCGGTTTTGGCCGGCGCCATGTGGCGCCTCTCATTCCCAAGTTCTACGGCCTGCACCCCGAGGTGACCATCTCGCTGAACCTGAGTGACCGGGTGGTGGACATTGCCGGCGAGGGTTTTGACTGCGCCGTGCGCGTGGGCGACATGCCGGACTCTTCCCTGGTGAGCGTGCGCATGGCCGACAACCGCCGCTTATGTGTGGCCACGCCGGCCTATCTGGCACGCCACGGCACGCCGCAGACGCCGGCCGAGTTATCGCGCTTTCATTGCCTGACGCTGTCCAGTGACGCCTCACAGACGCGGGGCTGGGCTTTCCAGGTGCCGATCCAGTCCAACGCCCGGCCGAAGGCGAATGCCAGCGCAGGCGCAGCAACCGAGCAGGCCAGGGGCGCTGCGGCGCCAATAGGCGGCATCTCTGGCAAGAGCCAAGGGAGTGCAGGCGCGGGCGCCAACGGCACCGCCACCGCCACCGCCACGGAGGTGGTTTACCTCAAGCCCGCCGGCCCGCTGGACTGCTCGGACGGCCAGGTGCTGCACGACTGGTGTCTGGCCGGCCACGGTATTGCCTGGCGCAGCATCTGGGAGGTGGAGGCGGAGATTGCCTCCGGCCGGCTGGTAGCGGTGTTGGAAGACTTTGCCGCGCCACCCAACGGTGTGTACGCCGTGTTCCCGCAGCGCAAGCACCTGCCGCTGCGGGTTCGCTTGTGGATCGATTTTTTGAAAGAGCGCTACAGCACGCCGGGCTTCTGGAAGGCGTAGGCGCGTTCAGGCTTTGCCGAACTCGTCGCCCATCTCGGCGGCCCGGTCACGCGCCGCATGCAAGGCCCGGGCAAAGCTGGCCTTGATGCCGCTTGCGTCCATGGAGGTGATGGCGGCGTAGGTGGTGCCACCCTTGCTGGTGACACGCTGGCGCAGCACCTCGGGTGGCTCGGTGGACGCGCGGGCCAACTCACCGGCGCCAATGAAGGTGGCCACGGCCAGTTGGTAGGCCTGTTCGGGCTTGAGGCCCATTTCGGCGCCGGCGGCAGTCATGGCCTCCATGAAATAAAACATATAGGCCGGGCCCGAGCCGGAGATGGCGGTGACCGCGTCGAGCTGCTCTTCGCGCTCCAGCCAGAGGAACTGGCCGGTGGTGGCGATGACATCGCCGGCCCAGGCTTTGTCCGCTTCGGTGACACCCGCACGGGCCACTAGGGCGGTCATGCCCTTGCCAATGAGCGCGGGCGTGTTGGGCATGCAGCGGATGATGCGTTCGTTGCCTAACCAGGCGGCAATGCTGTCGCTGCGAATGCCGGCGGCCACGCTCAGGTGCAGGGCGCTGGCAGTAAAGGCTTTGGCCTGCAGGGCGGCGTCTTTGAAGGTCTGGGGTTTCACCGCCCAGACCACCAGGCCGGCGTGCGCCAGGCTGGCGTCGGGTGCGCTGAGGGCGTCTAGGCCGAATAACTCCTTGAGCTTGGAACGGGCCTCATCAAAGGGTTCTACCACCAGGATGTTGCTGGCAGATACGCCTTGCTGGATCAGGCCGCCGATGATGGCGCTGGCCATATTGCCGCCGCCTATGAATGCAATGGTTGGGGTCATAAATGGAAACGTATTGAAAGAGTAGGTGCAGCGATTGTCCGGGATCGCTACAGCACGGTTTGGGCCACGGCGTGCTCCCAGCGCGCCATCAGTTCCTGGGCGCGTGCGCGGGGCATGGCGGGGGTGAAGCGGCGCTCGGCACGCCACAGCGCGCTCAGCTCTGCAGTGTCTTTGTATACGCCCAGGCTCAGGCCCGCCAGGTACGCGGCACCCAGCGCCGTGGTTTCGGTCACCGCCGGACGTACCACCGGAATGCCCAGCAGGTCGGCCTGGAATTGCATCATTAAATCGTTGACGCAGGCACCGCCGTCCACGCGCAACTCGGACACCGGCGCACTGCCGGCGCTCACCGCATCTCTGCCCATGGCCAGCAGCAGGGCCGCACTCTGGAAGGCAATGCTCTCCAGCGCGGCGCGGGCGATGTGCGCCAGGGTGCTGCCGCGCGTCAGACCGGTAATCGAGCCGCGCGCATCGGGCTTCCAGTAGGGCGCGCCCAGGCCGGTGAAGGCTGGCACCACCAGCACGCCGCCGGAGTCCGGCACGCTCATCGCCAGGGCCTGCACCTGCGCGCTGTGTTCAATCGCCTGCAGGCCGTCGCGCAGCCACTGCACCACAGCGCCGCCTACAAACACACTGCCTTCCAGCGCGAACTCGGGTGTGGCGGTGGTCTGCGCCGCGCTGGTGGTGATCAGGCCGTTGGCCGAGGTCTGGAACACATTGCCGGTGTGCATGAGCATGAAGCAGCCCGTGCCATAGGTGTTCTTGGCCATGCCGGCGCTGAAGCAGGCCTGGCCAAAGAGGGCGCTCTGCTGGTCGCCGGCGACTCCGCCAATCGGGATGGCGCGGCCCAGCAAGCTGGGACTGGTCTCCCCAAACAGCGAAGCGCTGGGCTGTACCTGCGGCATCAGGCTGGGTGGAATGTCCAGCGCCGCTAGCAGCTCGGCATCCCACTGGTTGCTGTGCACATTGAAGAGCATGGTGCGCGAGGCATTGCTGACATCGGTGGCGTGCACCCGGCCCTCTGTGAGCTGCCAGATCAACCAGCTGTCCATGGTGCCAAAGACCAGTTCGCCGTTCACTGCCTGGACGCGGGCGCCGGGCACGGTGTCCAGCAGCCAGCGGATCTTGGTGGCGGAAAAATAGGCGTCCACCAGCAGGCCGGTCTTGGCCCGTATGCTGTCGGCCAGTCCGCGCGCGCGCAGCTCGGCGCACAGGGGCTCGCCGCGCCGGTCCTGCCAGACGATGGCGTGGTGTATGGGCTGTCCAGTCAGGCGGTTCCAGACCAGCGTGGTTTCGCGCTGGTTGGTAATGCCAATCGCCTTGACCTGCTGTGCCGCAATACCTGCTTTGGCAAGCACCGCGCGCACTGTGGCCAGTTGCAGGCGCCAGATTTCCATTGCGTCATGCTCCACCCAGCCTGGCTGCGGGTAGAT
>JAYVNF010000119.1:0-1929 GCA_043758575.1 Rhodoferax sp. | reverse complement strand
GCAACGCGACCCAGTGCAGATCAGCAGGTGGCGCTTGTAGCTGCCGATCTTGGGTTTTTCAACCGCGTTCATTCTTCGGACTCGTCCGCCGTGACGGCTTCATCCTCCAGCGGCGCGCTCAACACCATCTCGATGTAGTCCACGGGCAGGTTGTGACGCATGGCCAGTTCGGCAGGGCTCTGGCCTTCGGCATGGTCAGCGTGCAGGTTTTCGGTCCAGCCGAGCAAGCCGGTGGAAAGTGAGCGTCCGCGTTTTTCGCCATCACGCGTGCTGCCATCCCCCTGCAACTCATATTTGTTGTCGTAACCGCGCGGGGTGATCATCAGGCCGTGACGCACAAAGGTGTGGCTGTTGCCAATCAGCACCGTGGTGAGCATGCCGATGTCGCACTCGCTCATCTTGTCCAGGGTGGTGAACTCGATGCGCTCGCGCCGCCGGTAGGCCGACTTGACCACCGCTACCGGCGTGTCCGCACGGCGGTGGCGCAGGAACAGGGCCTGGGCCTGCACGATCTGCTGAGTGCGCCGGCCGCTCTTGGGGTTGTACAGCGCCACCACGAAGTCGGCGGCGGCCACGGCGTCCAGGCGGCGCGCAATCACCGGCCAGGGTGTCAGCAGGTCGCTCAGCGAAATCGAGCAGAAGTCATGCGTCAAGGGCGCACCCACCAAGGCCGCGCAGGCGTTGATGGCCGAGGCCCCCGGCACCACCTCCACCGCCACGTCCGAGTCGGGCGTCCAGCCGGCCTGGAACAGCACCTCGTAGGTCGGCCCGGCCATGCCGTAGACGCCAGCATCACCACTGGAAATCAGCGCCACCTTCTTGCCCGCGCGGGCGCTGGCCAGGGCGTGGACAGCACGGTCCAGCTCTTCGGTCATGCCCTTGCGCACCACCTCCTTGCCTTCCAGCAAATCGGCCACCAGCTTGATGTAGGTGACATAGCCGACCACCACATCGGCCTCGGCAATGGCGGCGCGGGCGCGGTGCGTCATGTGGTCGTGGCTGCCCGGGCCAATGCCCACCAGCATGATCTTGCCAAGGCCTGCGCTCATTGAGCGGCTCCCTCAGACGCCACGTTCTGTGGGACAGCAGAGCCCAGCAAGTGCAGCAGGGCCGGGCGCAACCAGCGCTCAAACGCCAGCCCCGCCACCAGGCCCATGCTGCCCCAGAAGGACAGCGCCACCCAGGTGGTAGCCCAGACGAACTGGCTGGCCAGCTGCTCCAGCGCGGCATGGGCAGTCGCGTCATAACCGGCCAGGGCATCGCCCTGTAGCTGCGGTGCACCGACGATAAATGGCAGGGCCAGCAAGACGGCTGCGGCCAACCAGCGCCAGCTGCCACGGGCAAAACCGGCGACTGCACAGGCCAGGCCGGCGCTGCCCACGGCCAGCACCCACCAGAGCTGGCGTGCGTGCAGTGGTGCGGCCTCCATGCCCGGCACTTCGGCGGGCAGGCCCAGCGTGGGCCAGAGGTGCAAGCTCAGCCAACCGGCCGCCGCCACCAGGCCTGCCAGCGGCAGCGAGGCCACAGCGGTACGCCGGCGCACCAGCCAGATACCCATCACGGCAAACACCAAGAGCGCCATGCTGAAGGCGTGCAAGACATTGGCCACCCAGGTCCAGCCGGTGCGCTCGATGCCGTTCTCGGGCTCCCACTCCTTGGCCGCACCGTGTTCATGTTTGTGCTCATGGGCCGTGGCCACCACTTCGGCCAGGGCCGGGGCGTTCAGGGCGCCAGGCGCCGAAGGCGCTTCGCTGGGGGCTGCCTTGTGTTCTTCAAACACCTCGGCCGCCAGGATCAGCGGTGCGGCCTGCCAGCGCTGCACGCCGGTCTGTACGCTGCCCACCAGCAGCGCCGTGGCCAGGGCGGCCCAAATCAAACGTTGAAAAATCATAGGGGGTCTCCAGCAAAAGGGGCGCCGCTCAATGGCAG
>JAYVNF010000118.1:0-1930 GCA_043758575.1 Rhodoferax sp. | reverse complement strand
GTCATGGATGGACTGCACACCGTGGTCTATGCGTTCGACCTTGAGCACATCGAGCGCGCTCCAGATATAGGCTGCAGGCCCTTCTTCGCCGGCATGCGCTACCAGGCGAAAACCGAGCTGGCGCGCACGCGCAAACACCTTGGCAAATTTCTCCGGCGGGTGGCCCAGCTCGCTGCTGGCCAGGCCTATGCCCACGATTTTTTCTCGCAGCGGCAATACCTGTTCCAGGCATTCAAAAGCCTCCTCCTCGCTCAGGTGGCGCAGAAAGCACAGGATGAGGGAGGCCGTCATGCCGAATTTGGCCGGCGCGTCCACGCAGGCACGGTGCAGGCCATTCACCACCACCTCGGCCGAGAGGCCATGGCCGGTATGGGTTTGGGTGTCGAAGAACAGCTCGGCGTGCGTGACGTTATCGGCCTGGGCACGGGCGAGGTAGGAGCAGGCCATGTCGTAAAAGTCCTGCTCGGCCTTGAGCACCAGGGTGCCGGCGTGGTAGATGTCCAGAAAGCTTTGCAGGTTGTCAAACACATAGGCGGCGCGCACCGCCTCGGCACTGGGGTAGGCCAGGGCCACGCGGTTGCGCTGGGCCAGGGCAAACATCTGTTCGGGCTCCAGCGAGCCCTCGATGTGCATGTGCAGCTCGGCCTTGGGCATGGCGCGCAACAGGGCGGGCATGCGCTCGGGCGCCACCGGTTGGACCTGGCGCGTGGCAGGCAGGGGGTTCAGTGCACTCATGGGATGACTCCAAAGGTAATGGCTTGCTGGCTTAAAAAACGCCGGTAGGCGCTGGAGGCCTTGTCGGCCGCTGTGTGCACTTCGGCACGCAGGTCCAGCGGCAGGCGTTTGGGGGTTTGGGACTCCAGCACCGGTTGATCCTGGGTGAAGATGGTGTGCTGAAAGTCGCGCAGGGTTTGTGCATCGGATGCGAAGTCGGCCACCGCCAAACGGAACCAGACCCGGCTGCGCTCAGGGCTCAGCGGGCAGATGAACAAGGCAATCGCCTCGCGGTAACCGGTGGGGGCCACGCTGCTGGGCACACTGTTGGCGTCCGGCAGTTTGGTGAGCACAGCGGCAAAGGGCGCGGTGACCTCGTAGCTGTACTCCACCAGCGCCGCAGCCGTGGAGTGCAGATTGCTGTGCGGCTGCCAGGCCTTGCAGCCGGTGGCGCGCAGGCCGGTGGGCGTGCTGTGCACCTGGTAGTCGGCAATCTGCGGGGTGCCGCGGCTGCCCAACCAGTGCTCGTGCACAAAACCAAAATGCGCCATGTCGAGAAAATTTTCCAGCACCCGCGGCGCACTGGTTTGCACATCGTAGGGGCCGCAGTTGAGCTTGCGCAGCTGGGTGTCGGCCTCGGCGGCAAAGGCCGGCAGGGGCGGCATGAGCGCCGCATGCGAGGCGGCCATGCGCACCCAGACCAGGCCGTACTGCTCCACGCAGGCATAGACCCTGGCCGTGTGGCTGGCCGGCGGCACAAAGTCGGGCAGCGCTGGCACCTGCACACACCGTCCCTGCGGCGCAAACTGCCAGCCGTGGTAGGGGCACTCCAGGCGCCCCGCGCAGACCCGCCCCAGGGACAGGCGCGCACCCCGGTGCGGGCAGCGGTCGGCCCAGGCCTGCACCGCGCCGCTGGCGTCGCGCCACAGCACCAGCGGCTGCTGCAACAGCTCGGCGGCCAGCGGCTGCGCGGCCACCGCCTCGCTCAGCGCTACCGGGTGCCAGAGTTCCTTTTCAATCATGGTTCAAGAATAGCGGATCCGGGATGCCTGCCACCAACTTTGCCGTCAAGGCTTGGGCCCTGGCGCTTGCCAGAAACCCCGGTGCGGCTCCACCATTTCTTCGGCCAGTTCGGCAAACGGGCCCTCCACGGTGATGGCCTTCTGGCCGGCGGCAACAACCTGGCGGCAAGGCATATTGAGGGTGGGGTTTTCGT
>JAYVNF010000117.1:0-6249 GCA_043758575.1 Rhodoferax sp. | reverse complement strand
CCACGGAATCGGCGTGGCCGATGACGAGCAGCTCGGCACTGGCACGCCGCGCCACAGCGGCCAGGATAGCGGGCAGCAGGCCTTGTGACTCGGCGCTGAGCTGCGCGCTGCCACTCTCGAAGTACAGCAGCCAGTGCTGGGGCAGCTCGGGCCGTGCGGCCATGGCCTCGGCAAAGTCACGCTGGAAGGCCGCTGCGTCGACCGGGGCCGGCGCCTGCGAGCCGTCCAGCAGGGCGGCAAAGCCGGCCTGCGCTATCTGCTGCTCACCAAGGGCGCCGCGCACCAGTACCCGGCCTACGCTGCCGTCGGGGTTGGCCAGCAGGGTGATGTAGGAGGGGTTGATCGCAGCTGCCGGTGGCGCCGGGTTGGCGCAAGCCGCCAACAGGCCGATCAGCAACAGCGCCAGACAAGTCGCCAAGCAAGCTGCACTGGTGGATGCCGCCCATGTGATTCCTTGGCCACCCACAGTGGCAACTGCGCCGGTGCTTGTAGTGGCTTGCGGCGGGCTTGCAGGGCCCGGCGGTTCATGGGGTGCTGCCGTCCACTTTCACCACGAACTGGGTGCCGCGCACGCCGATGATGCCGCTGGGGGTTTTGACCGACACCGCCTCGGGCTGCAGCTTGGCAATCAGGCCCGAAACATAGTTCAGGCTGCCCTTGAGCAGGCTGGCCACCAGCTTGAGCTTGCCCTGCTCGGGCGCGTACAGGTATTCGTCTACCGTCAGCTCGGTGTTGGAGCCAAAGGACATCACGGTCTCGTCCTTGAAGACCACGCCCAGGCTGCTTCTGGCTCCGGTCTTGAGCTGGCTGCCCAGGAACACCGGCGTGCCCGGCAGTGCGGCGACATGGAATTTGCCGGTGCTCACAAAGGCCTCGCCAGAGACGGTTTTGACATAGCCAATGGCCGGCTCGTCGGCGCGCGCCGCAGCGCCGCACAAAGCCAGCAGCAACAAAAAGAATGCAAACGCAGAACGCAGTGCCATGGCAACTCCTGGTCCCCGCATCAGGCCGCGGGGGTAGACCGCTCCACCTGCACCGCACAGTCATAAAAGGCGGCGGCACGGCCCATGTCGGTGAGGTGCTGGTGGGTCAGCTCGTTGACATTATTGCCATCCATGCCCAGTTTGCGCCACCACACGCCCAGGCCGTTGACCACCCCTGCGCGCGCCCGGTTGTTGATGCGTGCCACGCAGCGATAGGAGCCGCGCTGGTTGTAAATGCGCACCGTGTCGCCCGACACAATGCCGCGCGCTTGCGCATCGTCGGCATGCATTTCCAGGAGCGGCTCGCCCTCAATGTCGCGCAGGCTTTTGACATTGACAAAGCTGCTGTTCAAGAAGTTGC
Source organism: Rhodoferax sp. (assembly GCA_043758575.1). Classification (GTDB taxonomy): domain Bacteria; phylum Pseudomonadota; class Gammaproteobacteria; order Burkholderiales; family Burkholderiaceae_C; genus Allorhodoferax. The sequence goes on along the minus strand of JAYVNF010000117.1, from coordinate 4,905 downwards.
GCGCCGGTGGCGAGATCATCGCCAGCGGGTAGCGGTCGCCCGCCTTGGCCTCTTCGTAGTTGGCGATGTAGTTGGGCAGGCCGTCCTGGCCGTTGTCGGCCAGGCGCTGGCTGAAGAATTCGCATTTGCCGGAGGGCGTGGGGAAGTGTCCTTCTGCAAACGGCGCATCCGCCACGGCCACAGTGGCAAAACCTTTTTCCAGCAGTTCGTCAAAGGAAATCTTGTCGCCAAAGGCCTGGCGCGCCAGGGCCAGGTCGTCATCGGCAAAGCAGGGCTCGTCAAAACCCAGACGGGCAGCCAGTGCGCGGAACACGGACGTGTTGCTGCGCGCCTGGCCCACCGGGGCAATCGCCGGGCGGTTCAAGAGCACATCGGTGTGGCCGTAGGTGGTGTGGATGTCCCAGTGCTCCAGCTGCGTGGTGGCCGGCAGGATGTAGTCGGCGTAGTCGGCGGTGTCGGTTTTGAAGTGCTCCAGTACCACTGTGAACAGGTCTTCGCGCGCAAAACCCTGCACCACCTGGCCCGAGTCGGGCGCCACCGCCACCGGGTTGCTGTTGTAGACCAGCAGGGCTTCGATCTGCGGGCCAAAGCTGGCACTGGCCGGCTCCAGCAGTGCCTGGCCAATGCTGCTCATATTGATGGTGCGCGGGGTGCGTGCGCCCAACAGGTCGGGCCGCTGCAGTGCATTTTTGTCAGTGGGGTAGACGCTGGAGTTGGACAAGAGCATGCCGCTGGCGCGGCGCTTCCAGCCGCCGGTGAGCGCCGGCAGGCAGGCCACGGCGCGCACCGCATTGCCGCCGCCACGGGTGCGCTGCATGCCGTAGTTCAGGCGGATGGCGGCGTTCTTGCCGTCTTTGCAGGCCTGGCCGTAGTCGCGCGCCAGGTTTTCGATTTGCGCCACCGTGATGCCGCAGACTTCTGCCGCACGCGCCGGTGTCCATTCCAATGCCCGTGCGCGCAGGGCTTCCCAGCCCAGGGTGTGCTGGGCGATGTAGTCGGGGTCCAGCCAGTCGTTGCGGATCAGCTCGTGCATCAGCGCCAGGGCCAGGGCCGCGTCGGTGCCCGGGCGCAGGGCGATGTGCTCGTGGCACTTCTCGGCGGTCTCGGTTTTGCGCGGGTCTATGCAAATGAGCTTGGCGCCGTTGCGTTTGGCGGTTTGCACATGGCGCCAGAAATGCAGATTGCTGGCAATGGCATTGCTGCCCCAGATGATGATCAGATCGGCCTCGGCAAAGAACTCGATCTTCATGCCCAACTTGCCACCCAGGGTGTAGTCCATGGCGGCAGCTCCGGCCGATGCGCAGATGGTGCGGTCCAGCAGCGAGGCGCCAAGCTTGTGGAAAAAGCGCGCCGCCATGCTGTCGCCCTGCACCAGGCCCATGGTGCCGGCGTAGCTGTAGGGAAGAATCGCTTCGGGGTTGCGCGCGGCGATTTCCTGCAAGCGCGCAGCGATGTCACTGAGGGCCGCATCCCAACTCACTTCCACATACTGGCCGCTGCCCTTGGGGCCGCTGCGCTTCAGGGGCGCGAGCAGGCGCTCGGGGTGGTAGCTGCGTTCGGTGTAACGCGACACCTTGGTACACAGCACGCCGCCGGTGTGCGCGTGATTGGCATTGCCATGCACCTTGATGGCCACACCGTCCTGCACACTGGTGACCAATGAACAGGTGTCGGGGCAATCGTGCGGGCAGGCGCCCAGCACCTCAAAAGTACCAAGGGCCGCAGGAGGGAAAGTAGAGACGTTCATGGCCCTATGGTAAATCCTGTGGCGCCATAATGTTTGCATGAACCTCATCGCCCCACTCGTTTCTGCAGCCCCCGAGATCGCTGCCATCCGCCGTGATCTGCATGCCCACCCGGAGTTGTGCTTTCAGGAGCAACGCACCGCCGATGTGGTGGCGGCCAAGCTCACCCAATGGGGCATTCCCATCCACCGTGGCCTGGGACAAACCGGCGTGGTCGGCATCCTCAAGGCCGGAACCAGCACACGCGCGATCGGCCTGCGGGCCGACATGGACGCGCTGCCCATGCAGGAGTTCAACACCTTTGCCCATGCCAGTGTGCACGCCGGCAAGATGCACGCTTGCGGCCACGATGGCCACACCGCCATGCTGCTGGCAGCAGCCCAGCATTTCTCCGCACACCGCAATTTCGATGGCACGGTGTACCTGATTTTCCAACCCGCAGAGGAGGGCGGCGGCGGCGCGCGCGAGATGATCAAGGAGGGCTTGTTCGAGCAGTTTCCCATGCAGGCCGTGTTTGGCATGCACAACTGGCCGGGCATGGAGCTGGGCCAGTTTGCCGTGAGTGCCGGGCCGGTGATGGCCAGCAGCAACGAGTTCAAGATCACCATCCATGGCAAGGGGGGACATGCCGCCATGCCGCACAACGCACTCGACCCGGTGCCGGTGGCCGCGCAGATGGTGCAGGCGTTCCAGAGCATTGTCAGCCGCAACGTAAAACCGGTGGAGGCCGGCGTGGTCTCGGTCACCATGATCCATGCCGGCGAGGCCACCAACGTCATCCCCGACAGCTGTGAGCTGCAGGGCACGGTGCGCACCTTCAGTGTGGCGGTGCTGGACATGATTGAACAGCGCATGCAGGTGATTGCCGAGCACACCTGTGCGGCGTTTGGCATGGCGTGTGCATTTGAGTTTGTGCGCAACTACCCGCCCACCATCAACTCCGCAGCCGAAGCCGCGTTTGCGCGCAGCGTGATGGCCGAACTGGTCGGCCCCGAGCGCGTGCTGGAACAAGAGCCCACCATGGGCGCGGAAGATTTCTCCTACATGCTGCAAGAGAAACCCGGCTGCTATGTCTTCATCGCCAATGGCGACGGCGCGCACCGCGAGATGGGCCACGGCGGCGGGCCGTGCATGTTGCACAACCCCAGCTACGATTTCAACGATGCGCTGATTCCGTTGGGGGCGAGTTACTGGGTGCGGCTCGCGGAGGCTTGGCTCAAGGCCGGTTGAGGTTTTTTTGCTCGCTGGAGTGAGGCTCTTTAACTCCCCGCGCGACCCTGAGCGAGCCAACATTTCAGTACATGGCGCGCCGGTCCGCCGGTATGCACATGGACACGGGTGGTCCCGTCTTTGCCTCGCCAAGTGACCTTGGCCGGGGCTTGGATTTGGGAACGCTCATCGAACCGGCATTGGATTTTGACGTTGACCCACGACGGCCAGCACCGTGACGGCTTGCGCCTGATCGTCCACCTCCTAAAGCACATGCTGGCCATACAGGCTTATGCGGCGCACGCCTTCACCATATTGAGGAGCGGCTTCGTAAAGTCGAGGGAACTCTGCCAAGCGCTCGGTGCTGTGCACCAATCGGTTGCAGAGGTTGACAGCCTCCCATAGCGATGAATGTTTGGCCAGGTAGTCAAACAGGGCCTCGATGTCCTCTACCGCCGAAACACTCCAATCAACGCGATGCACTGCCAAGCCTATCCTGGCGGGCGCCCAGGCGAGCCAAAACTTCGTCGGTGGTGACGGTGGGTCTGTCGTCGGAACGTGCTGCCGCAACTTTGGCGCGAATCCAATCTTCGTGCTGCGCCTGCACCAGCTCTTCGTCGGCCAGCCGTTGTAGCAACTCGGCCTGGCTCTGGCTGAGACCCTGTGGACGAATGCGTGGCAGGCTCTCTGCCAGTTCGCGCAAGAAGTCGGCGTTCTCGTAGTGCGTAGCAGCGTTCATGGATATTTCATTCCTTATTGGTCTGGTGGTTCAATGCCCTTGCTGAAGACGTATCGGAATACGAATTTGAAAACGAAACAAGTCCTTTTGTACCACTATTTCGAGGGAGTCCCCCCGATTTTCGCTGCACCTGAAAGTAGAGCCGTTACGCAGCCATGGGCACATGCTCTTGGCACGCGGCCCGTTTTATTTCATCGCCCGCGAACCGTTTCGAAGCATGGTCCCCTCTTAGTAGCAGATGGATGGCCATCACCTACCCACGCACCAAAGGAAATCCCCATGTTCTACGTTAAAAATGTCCCTTCCTGGGAGCGCGCGCTGCGCATCGTTCTCGGTCTGCTGGCGCTGGCCTTCACGGCCCCGCACTGGAATGGCTCGGCCCTGCTGACCAACCTGGGCGTCGCCGGTGCGGTATTGTCCTTGAGCGGCTTGTTTGGCTTTTGCCCCATGTGTGCTTTGGTAGGCCGCAAACTCGATAAACGACGCTAAACACCGCACAGCTGGCGGGCCGTTGTACAGAGTGTGCAGGGCCTGCGCTGCCGGTGCAGCCAACGTCCAAAGAAAGGCCAACCCATGGCAGTCACTGCGATTGAAAAAGAAAACCTGGTGTGCGCGGCACAAACCGGTGATTGCGCCGCCATACAGCGGCTCCTGGCGGTCTGCCAATCCGATGCGCGCCGCTACGCCCTGCGCAACTGCCATGCCAGCGATGTGGACGATGCGGTGCAGGAGTCGCTCATCGTGATCTCCCGAAAGGTGCACGGGCTCAAAGCCGCTGCGGCATTTTCTTCCTGGCTTTTCACCATCATCAAGCGCGAGTGCCGCAAGCTGACACGCGCCATGTCCCAGCACGACGCTCTGGATGACGACTTGCTGGAACACCACATCGCCTGCCGCAGTGACAACGATCTGCGCATCGACCTGGCCGCCGCCCTGGAATCGCTGCCTGCCCACTACCTTGAGGTGGTGTTGTTGCGTGATTTTGAAGAGCTCACGATTGCAGAGATAGCCGATCGGCTGCAGGAGCAAACCGGCGCCGTCAAGAGCCGCCTGCACCGCGCGCGCGAACTGGTGCGCGAATACCTGCTGGGCTCCAGCGCCGTGCCCCACGAATTAGAACTTATCCGTAAATAGTAGAATTGCTCCTTGAGCCGCCTGTTACGCGGCCAAGGAGTAGTGTTGTGGCGGCAAAGACGCGTGTGGCATCGTGGG
>JAYVNF010000116.1:0-18260 GCA_043758575.1 Rhodoferax sp. | reverse complement strand
GATTTCTTCGCTTTTTCTGGAAAATAGCGCGTACAGCCAGACATTGGAGTCAACAAATACCTTAGCGTTCATTGGCTTCTTCGCGGCTCAAAGGCGTGAAGCTGTCCACCATGATGGGATTCCTCATCAGTTCGCCCAGCAACGACGCGGCCAAGTTAGTCACCTTCTTCTGCGCAGCCTGATTTCGCTGCACCAGTTGCTCGACAAAATCAAACACCTCGGCTTGCTGAGATTCGGGCAAATCCTGCAAGTGGCGAATCAGATCAGCGTATCCCATGCTTACCTCCAGACCTAAGTGACAAGTAGCGAGCGCCTATCCGGCCAAGGCGCCAACGGCATATTATGTCAAGCGAAAGGTGCGAAGGTGTAGCGTCAAGTGGCTCCCGGAACGCAAGCCCTAACGCTCTTTCAAATACGGTTTGCCCAGCGCCTGTGGCGCTACCGCCTTGCCAATAAAGCCGGCCAGCAAGACCACTGTCAGCACATAGGGCAGCGCCTGGATGAACTGCACCGGCACCTCACCCACCAGCGGCAGGGGCACGCCCTGCATGCGGATGGCAGCGGCGTCCAGAAAGCCGAACAGCAGGCAGGCCCAGAGTGCGCCAAAGGGCAGCCAGCGACCGAAGATCAAGGCGGCCAGAGCCATGAAGCCGCGCCCGGCCGTCATGTTGTGCGAAAAATTGGCGCTTTGCGCCAACACCAGGTAGCTGCCGGCCAGGCCGCAGAGCATGCCGTTGAGCGTGAGCGCAATGTAGCGCAGGCGCTTCACCGACACACCGGCGGCGTCCACCATCTGCGGGTTCTCGCCCACGGCGCGCAGGCGCAGGCCAAAGCGGGTGCGAAACAGCAGCCACCAGACCGCAGGCACCAGGGCATAGGAAAAGTAGACCAGTGCGCTGTGCGTCAAAAAGCCCTCCCCCAACACCCGGCCCACCGAGGGGATGAAGGCCAGCGCCGTGCCGGCATCCGGAAACAACGCCTGGATGCGCACCTGGGTTGCCACCGGCGGGGTCTGCCCGCCCTGGGCGAACCAGGCAATGCCCAGCACCACGGTCAAGCCCACTGCAATGATGTTGATGGCCACACCCGACACCACCTGGTCACCCCGGTAGCTGACGCAAGCCAGGCCGTGCATCCAGGACAGCAGCACGGCCACGCCCATGGCCGCCAAGAGCGCGATGCTGGTGGAGCCAAACACGGCGCCAGCCGCACCCGCAGCAAAGGCGGCGAACAGCATCTTGCCTTCCAGGCCTATGTCCACCACGCCGGAGCGCTCGGAAAACAGACCGGCCAGGGCACACAAAATCAGCGGTGTGGCCAGACGCAAGGTGGAGGCCAGCATGGCCCCCAGAGAAGCTTCATCCATGGCGCACTCCAGCAGGCCTGGGCAGCAGGCGCAAGGCCGCCGCCACTATGGGCGCAATCACGTAGGTCATGGCGCCCGAGAACAGCACGATGAAACCCTGCAGCATCACCACCATGTCGCGGCTGAAACCCGGCACATCAAACGACACCTCGGCCCCGCCTTGGAACAGCGCGCCAAACAGCACGCTGGCAAACACAATGCCGACCGGGTGGTTGCGCCCCATCAACGCCACGGCAATGCCAGTGAAACCGGCGCCGCCCACAAACTCCAGGATCAGCTTGCCGCTGACACCGGCTATTTCATTCATACCGACCATGCCGGCCAGCGCGCCCGAGACCGCCATGGCAATCAGGGTCTGGTGTTTGGAGTGGATGCCGGCGTATTCGGCGGCACTGGCGCTGGAGCCCACCGCGCGCAGGCGGTAGCCGGCCCGGCTGCGCCACAGAAACAGGTAGACGCCCAAGCAGGCCAGCAGGGCCAGCAGCAGACTCAGGTTCAGGGGCGAGGCCGGCCACTCCACGCCGACCCAGGCCAAGGCGCTCTGTGCGCTGGGCAAGGTGGCCGAGGCGGCAAAGACCTTGCTCTCAATCGCCATCACGCCTTTGGGCCGCAGGTGGTTCACCAGCAGGTAGACCAGGATGGAGCTGGCGATGAAGTTGAACATGATGGTGGTGATCACCACGTGGCTGCCCCGGTAGGCCTGCAAATAGGCCGGCACGGCCGCCCACAGCATGCCAAACAGCATGCCCACGACTAGCATGATGGGCAGCATGGCCCAGGCCGGTAGGCTGGCCGACAGGTAGAGTGCTGCCAGGCCAGTGCCCAGGCCGCCCATCACCGCCTGGCCTTCGCCACCGATGTTAAACAAGCCGCCATGAAAGGCCACCGCCACGGCCAGGCCAGTGAAGATGAAAGTGGTGGCGTAGTACAGCGTGTAGGACAGGCCGCGCAGCGTGCCAAAAGCGCCCTGCACCAGGGCCGTCATCACTTCCAGCGGGCTTTGCCCGACCATGGCCACCACGCCGGCGGCCACCAGCAGGGCAACGCCCAAGCAGACAACGGGCAGCAGCACCAGATCGGCCCAGCGCGGCAAAGGCAGGGGCACACTCATTGGCTTCCTCCGGTCATCAAAAGGCCCAGGCCGGCCTCGGTGCAATCGGCAATGGCCAGCTCGCCGGCAATGCGGCCCTGGTTCATCACGATCACCCGGTCGGCCAGGGCCAAAATTTCATCCAGCTCGCTGGACACCACCAGCACGGCGCAACCCGCATCGCGCATGGCACGCAGCTGGCTGTAAATAAATTCGATGGCGCCTATGTCCACACCGCGGGTGGGCTGGCCCACCAGCAAGACCTTGGGGCCCTGGCCCAGTTCGCGGGCCAACACCAGCTTTTGCTGGTTGCCACCGGAGAACTTGCTGCTCTGCAGTGCCGGGTTGCGCGGGCGCACATCAAAGCGCTCCATCATGGCGGCCGTGGCCTCCTGCATGCGCGCGTGCAGCATCCAGGGGCCGCTGCAGTACTGTGCCAGACCGTCGTAGCCCAGCACGGCCGATTCCCAGGCGCCAAAGTCCATCACCAGCGCACGCGCATGGCGGTCTTCGGGCACATGGGCCAGGCCCAGATGGCGGGCGGTTTGCGGGTCCAGCCACTGCGCAGCGGTAAAGCTTTGCTGGCAGACCGTCAGCTCACCGCGCGAGGGTTTCTGCAAACCGCTGAGCACATCCAGCAGCTCGCTCTGGCCGTTGCCCGAGACCCCGGCAATGCCGACGATTTCACCGGCGCGCAACTGCAAATCGATGCCCGAGAGGCGCAGCACCTGCAGGCTGTCAAGCACTTCCAGATTGCTGGCGCGCAACAACAGCTCGCCGCCGGTGCGTGCCTGCCCTTCCACACGCCCCATGTTCACCTTGCGCCCGACCATGGCCTCGGCCAGGCCTTCGATGGTGGCCCCAGCGATGGGCAGCTCCTGCACCACCTGGCCGCTGCGCATGACGGTGACAAAGTCGCACAGGCCCATGACTTCCTTGAGCTTGTGCGTGATCAGAATAATCGTGGTGCCCTGGGCGCGCAGGCCCCTGAGCACGTCAAACAGCTGCAGGGTTTCCTGCGGCGTCAGCACCGCCGTGGGCTCGTCCAGAATCAGCACCTTGGCGCCACGGTACAGGGCTTTGAGGATTTCCAGGCGCTGGCGGTCCCCTACCGGCAGGTCCGACACCAGCGCGTCGAGCTTGACGTGCAGGCCGGTGGACTGCATCAGGGCTTCGAGCTTGCCACGCACTGTGGCCGCCGCCCGTTGCAGCAGCCAGTGCGGCTCGGCGCCCAGCATCACATTTTCCAGGGCGCTCAGGGTGTCCACCAGCATGAAATGCTGGTGGACCATGCCGATGCCCAAAGCAATGGCGTCGTCAGCGTTGTGGATGTCGGCCTCCTGGCCGAATACGGCAATGCTGCCGCCGTCGGCCCGGTAAAAACCGTAGAGCACCGACATCAGCGTGCTCTTGCCCGCGCCGTTTTCGCCCACCAGGCCGTGCACGGTACCAGCGCGCACGCCCAGGCTCACATCCACATTGGCCAGCACCGGGCCAAAGCGCTTGTGGATGCCGCGCAGGTGCACCGCAAGCGGTGCTGCTGCTTCTGTCACCGCGCTTGGTCGCTTAGTACTTGCAAGCGTTGTCGGCCATGTAGTCAGCGACTTTGATCTTGCCGCTGATGATGTCGGCCTTGGCAGCGTCCACCTTCTTCTTCATGTCGGCGCTGACCAGCTTGGCGTTGTTCTCGTCCATGGCGAAGTCCACGCCGCCTTCTTTCAGGCCCAGCACGGTCATGCCGGGCTTGAAGCCTTTGGAGACGTTGTACACGGCCACGTCCACGCGCTTGAGCATGGAGGTGAGCATGGTGCCGGGTTGCAAATGGTTCTGGTTGCTGTCCACACCGATGGCCAGCTTGCCGCTGTCCTTCGCGGCCTGGTACACGCCCATGCCGGTAGCACCGGCGGCGGCAAACACCACATCTGCACCCTTGGCAAACTGCGCCTTGGCCAGCTCACCGCCACGCGCCGGGTCGTTCCAGGCCGCGCCGGTGGTGCCGGTCATATTGGCAAACACTTCGGCCTTGGCATTGGCGAACTTGGCGCCCTGCTCATAGCCACAGCCGAAGCGGCGGATCAGCGGGATGTCCATGCCGCCCACAAAGCCGACCTTGCCGGTCTTGCTGGCCATGGCCGCCATGGCGCCCACCAGGAAGCTGCCTTCCTGCTCCTTGAACACCACCGACTGCACATTGGGGGCGTCCACCACCATGTCCACAATGGCGAAGTTCAGCTTGGGGAATTCCTTGGCCACTTTTTCAACGGCAGAGGCTTGGGAGAAGCCCACGCTGATGATGGGGCTGGCGCCCTTCTCGGCCATGCGGCGCACCGACTGCTCGCGCTGCGACTCGTTGGTCACTTCAAATTCCAGGTACTTCTTGCCGGTTTCCTTCTTCCACTTTTCCATGCCGTTGTAGGCGGCTTCGTTGAAGGACTTGTCAAACTTGCCACCCAGGTCATAGATGATTGCCGGCTCGGCCACTGCTGCAAAACTCGCGGCCATCGCTGCGGCCAGCACTCCCAGTTTCACATTGCTCAGAATTTGCATGACGTAATCTCCGTTGATTGCAGGTTGAAAAAAATTTGATATTACAGACTAAACACACGGTGTGTTCATAGGGTTTTCAGCCGCCGGGTCAGCAGCTTGAAGAAACCATTGGCGTCCACCACACGCATCACGGTGGCGTTGATGGGCCGGTTGGTCACGCCCCACCAGTCCACCACGGTCATGCCCATGGTGAGTTCGGAGCCGCATTCAATGGTCACATTGCAGTCGCGACCCTGAAATGAATCGGGCTTGAGCAGGTAGGCAATCACGCAGGGGTCGTGCAGGGGTCCGCCGTCGCTGCCGTATTTCTGCTCGTCATAGCGCTCGAAAAACTCCAGCAGCTCCACCGTGGCCTTGGCCACCCGCGTGCCCAGTGCGCCTATGGCGGCAATGCGCTTGCGTGTGGTGAGCACCTGGTGCGTAACATCCAGCGGCATCACCACCAAGGGGATGCCACTCTCGAACACCACGTGCGCGGCGTGCGGGTCTACATAGATGTTGAACTCGGCCGCCGGGGTGATGTTGCCGCCCTCGGAAAAGCCGCCACCCATCATCACGATTTGCTGGATGCGCAGCGCAATCTCCGGGGCTTTTTGCAGGGCCAGCGCCACATTGGTCAGCGGCCCCAGCGTGCACAGGGTGACGGTGTGGGTGGGCTGGCGTCGCACTTCTTCAATGATGAAGTCCACCGCGTGCTGCTCTTGCAGCTGCATGCGGGGCTCGGGCAGCTCGGGGCCATCCAGACCGGTACGCCCGTGCACATGTTCGGCCGTGACCAGGCTGCGCACCAAAGGGCGGCTGGCACCGGCGAAGACGCGGGTATCCGGCTTGCCGGCCAGCTCACAAATTTTCAGGGCGTTCTTTTGCGTCCAGCGCAGCGGCACGTTGCCGGCCACAGCGGTGATTCCCAGCACCTCCAGCTCGGGTGAGGCCAGCGCCAGCAGGATGGCGACGGCGTCGTCCTGGCCTGGGTCGGTGTCGATGATGATTTTTTGGCGCGCCATGTCTGCTCTGGGCTCAGGCCGCGATATAGGCCAGGGCAATGGCCGCAGCCAGGCGTGCGTTGTTCAACACCAGTTGGATATTCGAAGCCAGACTGTCTCCCCCGGTTAGTTTATTGACGCGCGCCAGCAGAAATGGCGTGGACGCCTTGCCCGCAATGCCTTGCTGCTGCGCCTCTTGCAAGGCCTGTTCTATGGCCTGGTCAATCGCGGCGCGCGGCATGGCAAATGCTTCAGGAATCGGATTCGCAACAACCATGCCACCCTTGAGGCCCATATTCCATTTGGCTTTGAGCACGGCGGCAATGTCGGCCGCCGAATCCAGCCGGTAGTCCACCTTGAAGGCGCTGTCGCGGGTGAAGAAGGCCGGCAGCGCATCGGTCTGGTAACCAACCACGGCCACGCCATGGGTTTCCAGGTATTCCAAGGTCAGGCGCAAATCCAGAATCGACTTGGCACCAGCACAGACCACGGCCACCGGCGTTTGGGCCAGCTCCTGCAAATCGGCCGAGACGTCAAAGCTGGTCTCGGCACCCCGGTGCACGCCGCCTATACCGCCGGTGGCAAACACACGGATACCGGCCAGCGCAGCAATCACCATGGTGGCGGCTACCGTGGTCGCGCCGGTGGCTTTGCTGGCCACGATAAAGGGAATGTCACGCCGGCTGACCTTGGTCACCGCGTGGCCGGCGCGACCCAGCTGTTCAATTTCGTCACGCGACAAGCCGGCCTTCAAGCGGCCGTTGACGATGGCCACCGTGGCCGGCACCGCACCGTGTTGGCGCACCTCGTCTTCCACCTGCAGGGCAGTGGCCACATTCTGCGGATACGGCATGCCGTGCGAGATGATGGTGGACTCCAGCGCCACCACGGCGCGGCCATGTTCAAGGGCTTGTTGCACCTCGGGTGCGATGTCCAGAAAGGCTTGGCTTGTCATGTGTTTGTAGCTTCAAGGCGTGCGCGCACAGCGGCCACACACAGGTCAGGTGAATTGGCGAATGTACTGGATAAGGTGAGCTCGGCGCAGGCCATTGCAAAGTGCACCGACAGATCCAATGGCATGGCCTGCACATGGCCGTAGACCAGGCCGCTGAGCAAGGCGTCGCCGGCCCCAGTGGCGCTGGCCATGCTGATGGGCTGTGCAGAGTGGTGTCCGCAGTGGCCTTGCGCATCGCACCAGGCCACGCCCTCTGCGCCCAGGCTGATCACCACCCGGCCCACGCCGCGCTGGTGCAAGGCCGTGGCTGCTGCCTGGGCGGATGCCGTGTCGGTTATGGACCAGCCACTCAAGGCCTGCGCCTCCAGGCGGTTGGCCTTGAGGGTGTGCAGCTGCGCCATTACCGGCAGCAGCTTGTGGCATTTGGCGACAGAGACGGCTTCGGCAAACAGTGCGGGGCGCTCAGCAAGGTTGTCTACTGCAGCAAGTTGGCTTGCACCAGCACGGCCAGCGCCCGCGTAGTCGGCCTCACATAGCCACTCCAACACGTCAGGGCGCACATTGCAGTCCACTACAAGCGCGGCAGCACCGGCCAGCAGTGCACTGTGCTGGCCCAGCAAAGCCGGCGTGAGCTGCTCCAGAATGCCCATGTCATTCACGGCCACGCCCATATCGCCATCCACACCATGCAGGGACAAATAGGTGGCCGTGCGCTGGCCGGCCAAGGTGATGCAAGCATCCAAGTCCAGGCCTATGGCAGCGGCTGACTGGCGCAGTGCGGCGGCAAAGGCGTCGTCACCCAGCACGCTGAGCAAGCGCGCATGCACGCCCAGGCGTAGCAGGTTTTCTGCCACATTGCGGGCCACGCCGCCGGGGCTGCACAGAATGCTGCCGGGGTTGGAGTCGCCCAGCAGGGCCTTGGCATGCGGCTTGGCAGCAATGTCCAGATTGGCGCCACCTATCAGCGCGACATAGGGAGCAAGGGATTGAGCAACATGGGAGGCAACAGGGGGTTTGCTTGGTGTCATGGGCATAGCCTGATTAGACGGCACAATACAACGCTTTATGCAGCACGGAAGGTCCGCAATGATTCTGGTAGCCGGCTCCGCCAACCTGGACTTTGTGGTCCGGGCTGAGCACATCCCCGCACCTGGCGAAACCGTGCTGGGGCGCGACTTCAAAACATTTCCCGGCGGCAAGGGCGCCAACCAGGCGGTGGCCTGCGCCCGCGCCGGAGCTGCTACCACCCACATGCTGCTGGCCCTGGGTAGCGATGCGTTTGCAACACCGCTGGAAACCTCGCTGCAAGAGGCCAGTGTGCAAATGCACGTGGTGCGCGCGACCGAGCAGCCCACCGGCACCGCCTTCATCTGCCTGTCCGAAGCCGGCGAGAACGCCATCACCGTGGCGCCCGGCGCCAACGCCTGCCTGCGCCCCAAGCACCTGCCTGCGCTGACGGGTTTTACACACTTGCTGCTGCAACTGGAAACCCCGCTGGACACCGTTACCGCCTATGCGCAGGCGGCACGCGCAGCCGGCGTGGCCGTGGTGCTGAATGCGGCGCCGGCCCAGGTGCTGTCCCAAGAACTGCTGGGCCTTGTCGACATCCTGGTGGTCAACGAAGGCGAACTGGCTACCGTGGCCCAACACGCCGGCAGCATTGCCGAATGTTTGGCGCGCCTGGACGTGCCCACCGTAGTGGTGACCCTGGGCGCGCAGGGTTGCTGCGCCCGGCACCTGGGGGCATGGCACTTGCAAACCGCGTTTGCCGTGAACGTGGTGGACACCACCGGCGCTGGCGACACCTTTTGCGGCAGCCTGGCCGCCGCTCTGGGCCAAGGCCAGACCATGGACCACGCCTTGCGCCATGCCAGCGCCGCCGGCGCCCTGGCCTGCACCCGGCTGGGCGCGCAGTCCAGCATTCCTCTTGCAGCCGAAGTCGGCGCGCTGATGCAAGCACAAGATACCAACACCCCCGCCGCACTGGCCGCCCTGCGCGCCCTGTGCGGCCTGAGCTGAAAGCACCCCATGAAAAACACCTTCCCCCGCAAAGTCATCTACGACACCGACCCCGGCGTGGACGATGCCATGGCCCTGTACTACGCCCTGGCCCACACCGGCGTGGACGTGGTCGGCATTACCACCACCTTTGGCAATGTCACGGTAGAACAGGCCGCCACGAATGCGCTCTACCTCACGGCCATTGCCGGCTTTGAGGTGCCCGTCACCAAGGGCGTGGCCAAGCCCTGGGTCAAGCATTCCGAGGCGCCGCCCGACTTCATCCACGGAGCAGACGGCCTGGGCAATCTGCACACGCGCCAGGACACAAGCAATGTGCTGGACCCGCGCTCCTCGGCCCAGTTCATCGTCGACATGGCGCGCGCCCACCCCGGTGAAATCACCCTGGTCGCCGTCGGCCCTCTGGGCAATCTGGCCACCGCCCTGAAGCTGGACCCTGAACTGCCCACGCTGGTGCGCGAAGTCATTCTGATGGGGGGCACGGTGGTGGAGCCGGGCAATGTGTCGCCGGTGGCCGAGGCCAACATCTGGAACGACCCGCATGCGGCGGACCTGGTGTTTACCGCCGGCTGGAAGATCACCATGGTGGGGCTGGACGTGACGCACCAGGTCATCCTGCCGGTGACCCTGTTTGCGCAGATTGCCAAGCACCACCAGCACCTGGCCACCGACACCTTGCTGCATGCGGTGAAGTTCTACGCCAACTTCTACAGCGACCTGTACCCGCATGTGGCCAAGATCCACGGCTGCTTTGGCCATGATGTGCTGGCCTTTATTTACCTCACCAACCCCGAGTTGTTCGAGGTGGAGACCGGGCGCCTGCGCGTGGCGGTGGACGGCCTGGCCCAGGGGCAGACCATGCTGCGGCGCAAGAACATCGACTACCCGCAAGCCGGCTGGGACGCCCACATGCCACTCACCCACGCCTGCATGCAGGTGGACGCCAAGGCGGCGCGCAAGGTGCTGGAAGACACGCTGATGCGTGACTGGCTCAACCCCTGACTCGGAGGCACACCATGCATTTGCCCATTGTTGATTTCCAAAGCCCCACAGCCCCACAGGACTTTTGCAAAAGCCTGCATGAGACCGGCTTTGGCGTCCTGAAAAACCACCCGCTGGACCAGGCCCTGGTGCAGGGCATTTACGACGAGTGGCTAGCCTTCTTCCAAAGAGCGGCCAAGGAACAATACGCGCAAGACCCGGTCAAGTTCGACGGCTACTTCTCGCCCAAGGTGTCCGAGACCGCCAAGAACAACACCAAGAAAGATGTGAAGGAGTTTTTTCACATTTACCCCTGGGGCCGCTATCCGGCCGAAGTGTCGGATGCGGCGCGCCGCTACTATGCCCTGGCCAGCGATCTGGCCAAGACGCTGTTGGGCTGGGTGGATGACAACTCGCCACCTGCAGTGAAGGCCGGCTACTCCATGCCCCTGTCACGCATGCTGGACGGCAGCGACCACACGCTGCTGCGCGTGCTGCACTACCCACCTCTCACTGGCCAGGAAGAGCCCGGCGCCGTGCGTGCTGCGGCGCACGGCGACATCAACCTGCTGACCATCCTGCCGGCGGCCACCGAGCCCGGGCTGCAGGTGCTGGGCAAAGACGAGGCCTGGCACGACGTGCCCTGCGACTTTGGCCTGTTGATCGTCAACATCGGCGACATGCTGGAAGAGGCCTCGGGCCACTACTTCCCCTCCACCGTGCACCGCGTGCTCAACCCCACCGGAGAGGCCGCCAGCAAGCCGCGCATCTCGCTGCCTCTGTTCCTGCACCCCAGCCGCGAGGTGGTGCTGTCGGAGCGCTACACCGTGGGCAGCTATTTTGAGGAGCGTATGCGGGAGTTGCGGGGGACATACTGATCTTGCAATGCCCCGCGCGTTGGTGTTTTCCTCAGCCCGGTGCTAAACTCCACCCACACAAGCGAAGTCGTTTCGGGCGTTAAGAGAAGGAGCCGCAAGGCAGCATGCACTCGTCGCTTGTGTACTTTTTAGGCGCTCCAGGCGCCTTTTTTCTTGCGCAAAGAGTCTGTGGCAACCAATTTGTGCTTGCCTCGGACCTCTTCAACGTGCCGGTATCCGACACCATCGATGACCTTCACAAACACGATGACATCGCGGCCAATCTTGTTTTTTCCATCTGCAAAAATATCGTCCGGCTGCGAGGTGATCAAGCCAATCCGGCTGAAATCATCCAATGTGACCGCAATCTGACCTCGCTTGACCTCCTTGGCTACATTCCCATGTTGCTTCATGGTGTGGCGAATTCCGTAGTTATCGATGACCCGCGTATAGCCACGAACGTCAAGACCTGTTTTTTCCAAAATCAGGGCGGCGTTCTCCACTTTTCCAATGGTTACTTGGATTCGACGATCCGCGATGCCCATGGCCTGCGTCGCGAATCTTGTGATTTTTAGGGCATCAGACATGCAGACGAATGCTACCCTCGATGAGAATCTTCAAAATCCGCACAAGCTTATTCACTCCGCGCATATAGGTATAGCCAAAATATCGTTTTCCATCTAAGCAAAGCTGGCTACATTTGCCCGGATGCATGAATTAGCGTTTGTTATTGCGGGTTTTATTGTCGGAACCATCGTCGGTTTGACGGGCGTGGGTGGCGGCTCGTTGATGACGCCCATCTTGATCTTTGTCTTTGGCATCAAGCCCTACCTGGCCGTAGGCACTGACTTGCTGTTTGCCGCCTTCACCAAGATGGGTGGCACCGTCAAGCTGGCGCGCGCTGGCCGCATTGACTGGGCGGTGGTGCGCAATCTGTCGGCCGGCAGCATTCCGGCCTCGCTGGTCACGCTCTATGTGCTGCACACCGTGGGCCCGGCCAATCCCCAGGTGCAGGCTGTCATGACCACCACCCTGGGCGGCGCCCTGCTGCTAACCGCTGCCGCCACCTTTTACAAAGCCGTGCGCGGCAAAGCCAGCCCCACGCATATTGCGGCCGGCCAGGAACTGATTGCTGCCACGCCTAAGCACTGGAGCCTGCCTTTGCTGTTTGGTGCTCTGATTGGCACATTGGTCACCCTCACCTCCGTAGGTGCGGGTGCCATTGGCGTTACCGTGCTGATGGTTTTGTACCCCATGCTGCCGCTGCCGCGCATCATTGCGGCCGACATTGCCTATGCCGTGCCACTGACTTTGGTGGCAGGCTTGGGCCACGCGTCCATCGGCTCGGTTGACTGGCCCATGCTGATCGCGCTGCTGTGCGGATCCCTTCCTGGCATCTGGGTCGGCTCGCACCTCACGACCAAAGCACCCGAACGCCTGATACGCTCATTGCTTTCCTTTTTACTGGCCTATGCCGGCCTGAAACTCATCGCTCTGTAGAGCAGGTTCACGATATGTACCAATACACCGACTTTGACCGCCAGTTCATCCGCTCCCGCGCCGACCAACACCGCGACCAGCTGGAACGCAACCTGGCCGGCACCTTGAGCGACGAAGACTTCCGCCCCCTGCGCCTGCAAAACGGCTGGTACATCCAGCGCTACGCCCCCATGCTGCGCGTGGCCGTGCCCTATGGCGAGCTGGCGGCCCGCCAGCTGCGCGTGCTGGCCCGCATTGCGCGCGAGTACGACCACCCTTCCAAAGAAGTGTTCGACAAAGCCATTGGCACCCAAGCCACCTGGGGCACCACGCACCTGCCGGTGGGCTACGGCCACTTCACAACGCGCCAGAACGTACAGTTCAACTGGATTCCCCTGAACAAGAGCGCCGACGTGATGGACCTATTGGCCACCGTGGACATGCACGGCATCCAGACCAGCGGCAACTGCATCCGCAACATCACCAGCGACGAGCTGGCCGGCGTGGCGCCCGACGAGATTGCCGACCCGCGCCCCTTTGCCGAAATCATGCGCCAGTGGAGCACGCTGCACCCCGAGTTCGCCTTTCTGCCGCGCAAGTTCAAGATCGCAATCACCGGCGCCACGGCAGACCGCGCTGCGACCTACTGGCATGACGTGGGCCTGCACCTGATGAAAAACGATGCCGGCGAGCTGGGCTTTCGCGTGCTGGTGGGCGGCGGCATGGGCCGCACACCGGTGATTGGCAGCCTGATCCGTGAATTCCTACCCTGGAACCAGATCGTGAATTACCTGGAGGCCGTGGTGCGCGTCTACAACCGCTGGGGTCGCCGCGACAACCTGTACAAGGCGCGCATCAAGATTTTGGTGAAGGCCGAAGGCCAGCGCTATATCGACGAGGTGGAAGCCGAGTACCAGCAGATCATCACCCGCGACGGCGCCCCTCACACCATCACCCAGGCCGAGCTGGACCGTGTGACTGCCTGCTTTGTGCCCCCGGCCCTGGATCTGAACAAGCCCGCCGCTGCGGCCGTCACCATTCCGGCCGAGCGCCAAGGCGACTATGAGCGCTGGCTCAAGCAGAACGTGGCCCTGCACAAGAACCCGGCGCTGCGCTCGGTCACCCTGTCGTACAAGCGCCTGGGCCAGGCCCCGGGCGATGCCGATGCTGACCAACTCGACACAGCAGCCGACCTGGCCGACCAGTTCAGCGCCGGTGAAACCCGCGTCACGCACGACCAGAACCTGCTGCTGCCCTGGGTGCGCGAGCAAAACCTGCCCGCGCTGTGGGTAGCAGCCAGCCACGCCGGCCTGGCACGCTCTAACATCCGCTTGCTGACCGACATGATTGCCTGCCCCGGCGGCGATTTTTGCGCCCTGGCCAATGCCCGCTCCATTCCCGTGGCAGCTTCGATTACCGAGCGCTACCAGGACATGGACGAGCTGCACGATCTGGGCGAGATTGACCTGCACATCAGCGGCTGTATCAACTCCTGCGGCCACCACCACAGCGGCCACATCGGTATTCTGGGCGTGGATAAAGATGGCAAGGAGTGGTACCAGGTGTCGCTGGGCGGCTCCGACGGCTCTGATCTGAGCGGCCCGGCCATCCCCGGCAAGGTCGTAGGCCCGTCCTTTGGCGCCGGCGAAATCCCCGGTGTGATCGAAGCCGTATTGGACACCTTCCGCAAAGAACGCCAAGGCCGCGAGACCTTTATCGACACCCTGCGCCGCGTCGGCTTTGATGCCTTCAAGGCAGCCGCCAACTCGGCCCGCCTGGTGGACCTGCATGCCGAGATGAACCAGCTGCCCAAGACGCCCGGATATGCCCGCGACGCGCAAGAAGCCTAAGCGCCAACGAGTGGATAACAAGATGACCCAACTGACCATGAAACTGCTCTCCGCGGCCGATGCCAGCACACAGGAAGCCGCACCCAACACCCTGGTGGTGGCCAACACCGAAGACCCGCGCAACCTGAACCTGGAAGGCGTGACACGCATCGACCTGAACTTCCCCAAGTTCACCGATGGCCGCGCCTACACCCAGGCCTTTTACCTGCGCCGTCGCTCCGGCTTTACCGGTGAAATCCGCGCCACCGGCGATGTGCTGATCGACCAGCTGGTGCAAATGGAACGCCAGGGCTTTAGCGTGGCCGTGCTGCGCGCCGACCAGAACCTGGAATTTGCGCAAAAGCAGTTCGACCGCTACCGCGCGTTTTATCAGGGCGACGCCGTGACGGCCGAGCCGGTGTTCAGCCGCGAAGCCACACAAGGAGCCGCAGCATGAGCGCTATCGAGATGAACGCCCGCCCCTCGCGCGACTTCAGCCTGCATATTGCCGAGGCACAGAGCGTGCTCGCGCAAGCCGCCGCCCAGTACGCCGCCACCGAAGCCGGAACCGCATTGATTACCCAGGCTTCCAGCCTGGGCGCCGAAGATGTGGTCATCAGCCACATCATCAACAGCTTGAAGCTGGACATCGGCATCTTCGTGCTGGAAACCGGTCGCCTGCACAAGGAAACCCTGGCCCTGCTGGACAAGTTCAAGGCCGAATCGCGCGCCCCCGTCACTGTCTACAAGCCGGTTGAAGAGTCCGTGATTCAGTTTGTGGCCAAGGAAGGCCTGGACGCTATGTACAAAAGCATAGACCTGCGCAAAGCCTGCTGCGGTATTCGCAAGATGGAGCCGCTGGAGCGTGCCTTGAAGGGCAAGGAAGCCTGGATTACCGGCCTGCGCAAGGAACAAAGCGGCGCCCGCGCCGACGTGCCGCTGGTGGACGTGTCCGAGAAGCGCGTCAAGATCAACCCCCTGGCCAACTGGACCTGGGGCGATGTCTGGCACTACATCAAGGAAAACAAGGTTGCCTACAACCCGCTGCACGATGCCTTCTTCCCCAGCATTGGCTGCGAGCCCTGCACCCGGGCCATCAGCATCGGCGAGGACTTCCGCTCCGGCCGCTGGTGGTGGGAAGACGAGGCCGCCAAGGAATGCGGCCTGCACGTGAAGCACGCAGAGGGTGCTGAGGCGGGTGCCACCTCGGCACTGCCGACCTCAGCATTACCGACCTCCGCTCTACCCGTATCTGCACTGCCTGTATCCGCACTGCCCACCGCTTAAGCCACCGTATGAACGCAATGACCGACCAACACCACTTCGAGCGCCTCTCCAACCAGCACCTGGATGCGCTGGAAGAAGAAACCATTTTTATCCTGCGTGAAGTCGCAGCCGCCTTCGAGCGCCCCACCCTGCTGTTCTCCGGCGGCAAGGACTCGTTGGTCATGCTCAAGTGCGCCGAAAAAGCCTTTGGAGCCGGCCGCATTCCCTACCCGCTGTTGATGATCGACACCGGACACAACTTCCATGAAGTCACCGACTTCCGCGATTTCCGCGCCAAGGAACTGGGTGCCGAGCTGATTGTGCGCAGCGTGGAAGACTCCATGAAGCGCGGCACCGTGCGCCTGGCCCACCCGGGTGAGAGCCGCAATGTGCACCAGTCGGTCACGCTGCTGGAAGCAATTGAGGAATTCCGCTTTGACGCCCTGATTGGCGGCGCCCGCCGCGACGAAGAAAAGGCCCGCGCCAAGGAACGCATCTTCAGCCACCGCGACAGCTTCGGCCAATGGCAGCCCAAGGCTCAACGCCCCGAGCTGTGGACCCTGTTCAACACCCGCCTGCAGCCGGGCGAGCACTTCCGCGTGTTCCCCATCTCCAACTGGACCGAGCTGGACGTGTGGCAGTACATCGAACGCGAAAAGATTGCGCTTCCCTCGCTCTACTACACGCACAAGCGTGATGTGGTGGAACGCAAGGGCCTCTTGGTGCCCGTGACCGAACTGACACCCGCACGTGCCGACGAAACCGTGGAACCGCGCGACGTGCGCTTCCGCACCGTGGGTGACATCACTTGCACCTGCCCGGTGGACAGCCTGGCTGCTACGGCCGCCGACATCGTGATCGAAACCCTGTCCGCTGAAGTCAGCGAACGCGGTGCGACACGTATGGACGACAAGACCTCCGAAGCCTCCATGGAAAAACGTAAAAAAGATGGGTACTTCTGAAATGACCGCTGCTACTACAACCCTTGAAACCACTGCTGCCGCCGCACAAGGCGACATCTCTTCCGCACTGCGCTTCATCACCTGCGGTTCCGTCGACGACGGCAAGAGCACGCTGATTGGCCGCCTGCTGGTGGACAGCCGTTCGGTGCTGCTGGACCAGCTGGCCAATGTCTCCAAAAGCGGCGAGGCCGATCTGGCCCTGTTCACCGATGGCCTGTCTGCCGAGCGCGAACAAGGCATCACCATTGACGTGGCCTACCGTTACTTCGCCACCCCGGTGCGCAAGTTCATCATTGGTGACGCGCCCGGCCACGAGCAGTACACCCGCAACATGGTCACCGCAGCCAGCAGCGCCCATGCGGCCGTCGTTCTGGTGGACGCCACCAAGCTGAAATGGCAGACCGAAGGTGTGCTGGAGCTGCTGCCCCAGACCCGCCGCCATTCGCTCTTGGTGAACCTGCTGCGCGTGCCCGGCATTGTGTTTGCCGTCAACAAGCTCGACGCGCTCGAATCCGCTGACAAGCCTGAGACCCTGGGCAATGCTGCAAAAGCATTCACCAAGATCCGCGAAGCTCTGGAACAGTTTGCCAAGGACGCAGGCATTGCCATCACCGCCATCGTGCCGATCTCGGCCCTCAAGGGTGACAACGTGGTGCACGCCTCTGAAGGCTGGTGCGGCTACACCGGCCCCAGCCTGCTGACCATTCTGGAGCAGCTGCCCGTTACCGCGCCTGAGACCGAAGTACCGTTTGCTTTCCCCGTGCAATGGGTAGAAAAATTCTCTGCCAGCAGCGATACCAGCCAGGGACGGCGCGTATTCTGGGGCCGTGTGGCCACCGGTTCGGTGCAGCCCGGTCAGCAAATTTCCATTCTGCCCAGCGGCCAGACCGCGACGGTCGCCCAGGTGCTGAACCACGCCCGCGTACCCAAGAATGTGGGTGCAGGCCACGGCGCCGGCATCATCCTGGACTGCGAAGTAGACGTGTCGCGTGGCGACTGGCTGCTGGCCGCTGTGGATGCGCCCAAGCACTTTGAGCCCACCCGCGAGATCAGCGCCACCGTGGCCTGGATGGACGACGAGCCCCTGGTGGCTGGACGTGTCTACTGGGCACTGCACGGCCACCGCTGGATCAAGGCCAAGATCAAGCGCATCGTGCACAGCCTGGACATCAACACCTTGCAAGAGCACGACGCTACCGAAATCCTGCCCAACGCCATTGGCCATGTGGAGATCGCGCTGCAGGAGGCGATTGCGGCTGTGCCCTACAAGACTTCGCGCGTGCTGGGTTCGCTGATTTTGGTGGACACCGCCAGCCACAAGACCTCTGGCGCATTGCTGCTGAACTGATTCAGATCAGCCCGATACGCAGCCCCGGTAACCCTGTTGCCGGGGTTGTCAGCTTTTGCCAATAAAATCGGGGGCTTGGCGTTTTAGAACGCCCGCCCCTCCAACCTTTGCTCGAAACCCAAAATGACCCACATCGTCACCGAAGCCTGTATCAAGTGCAAATACACCGACTGCGTCGATGTCTGCCCGGTGGACTGCTTCCGCGAAGGCCCCAACTTTTTGACCATAGACCCCGACGAGTGCATTGACTGCGCGGTCTGCATCCCCGAGTGCCCGGTCAACGCCATCTATGCCGAAGAAGACGCACCGCGCGACCAGCAGCACATGATCAAGCTCAACGCCGAGCTGGCCCTGTTGCCCAGCTGGAAGAGCATCACCAAGCGCAAGGCGCCGCTGCCCGAAGCCGAAGAGTGGAAAGACAAGACCGACAAGCTGTCGCAACTGATTCGCTAAGCCACCCATGATCGAGACCGACGCCCTCATCATCGGCGCCGGACCGGTCGGCCTGTTCCAGGCCTTCCAGCTCGGCCTGCTGGAAATCTCCTCGCACATCGTGGACGCCCTGCCCCATCCCGGCG
>JAYVNF010000115.1:0-6335 GCA_043758575.1 Rhodoferax sp. | reverse complement strand
GCAAAAAATGAATGGGAACTCGACAATGCGGCGGTATATCGGTGCGCTGCTCTCCTTCAAGGTGTGTAGGGTTTGATGCGTTGACAGGGTCTGCGCCTTATTTCTTGGCGCGGCGCAGGTTGTCGGTGTAAACCGCGAGGATGATGATCAGGCCGGTGAGCACCATTTGCCACTCCTGCGCCACGGACATGATGCGCAGGCCGTTGATCAGCACGCTCATGATGAAGGCGCCGATGATGGTGCCCAGAATCGTGCCGACACCGCCGCTCAATGACGTGCCGCCAATCACCACGGCTGCAATGGCGTCGAGCTCATAGCCCTGGCCCAGGGCTGGCTGCGCCGAGTTCAGGCGTGAGGCAATCAAGAGGCCGGCCACGCCGCAAATGCCGCCGCTAAACGTGTAGACAATGACTTTCCAGCGGTTCACATCCACGCCCGACAAACGCACAGCCTCTTCGTTGCTGCCCAGGGCAAAGGTGTAGCGGCCCAGGGCTGTGCGGTTGAGGATGACGGCGCAGACTGCGGCCATGACGAACATGATGAGAACGCCGTTGGGAATGATGAGGGCCGGAAAGATGTCGCCAATCAACGAGCCCAGGGCGATCTGGTCGAAGCCCTCGATGTCATTGAAGTAAATCGGGCGCGCGTTGGTGATCAGCAGCGAGAGTCCCTTGAGCAGCATCATCATGCCCAGGGTGGCAATAAAGGGCGGCACTTTCAGGCGCGTAATCGTCAGGCCCGAGACCATGCCGGTGAACGCACCCACCACCACCGCACCCAGCACGCCCAGCGGCAGCGGCCAGTGCCAGTTGACCAGAAAGACGCCGCCCATCACGGCGCAAAAGGTCATCAGCACCCCC
Source organism: Rhodoferax sp. (assembly GCA_043758575.1). Classification (GTDB taxonomy): domain Bacteria; phylum Pseudomonadota; class Gammaproteobacteria; order Burkholderiales; family Burkholderiaceae_C; genus Allorhodoferax. The sequence continues at coordinate 5,475 of JAYVNF010000115.1, read as the reverse complement.
ACCGAGAGGTCAATGCCGGAGGTGATGATGATGAAGGTGCTGGCGATGGCCAGCACACCAATCACCGTGGTGCTTTGCAGGATGCCGATGATGTTGTCCTGCGTCATAAAGGCATCGGGCTTGAGCGCCGTGAAGATCAGGATCAGCGCCAGCAGGCTGGCAAAGGCCAAGAGCTTTTGCTTGGCCTGGCCGCCGGAGAGGCGCGCCCACAGGCTGGCGGGAACCACCGCAGGCGGCGGGGTGTAGCCGGCAGCAGCGGCAGTAGTGTCTGGTGTGGTGTTGGCCATGGGTAGGTCCTGAAGGGTTCAGTGAAAAGGCACGGCTTGCGACTCGCGCCGTGTGGCCAGAGCCATCAAACTCTCTTGGGTGGCATCCAGTCCCGACACCGTACCGGTGACGCGGCCTTCGCACATCACCAGAATGCGGTGGCTCAGGTGCAGCACCTCGGGCAGCTCGCTGGAGATCACGATGATGGCCTTGCCTTGCGCAGCGAGGTCATTCACCAGCTTGTAGATTTCGCTCTTGGCGCCCACGTCGATGCCGCGTGTGGGTTCGTCAAAGATCAGCACTTCACAGTCCTGCACCAGCCATTTGGCAATCACCACTTTTTGCTGGTTGCCGCCCGACAGCAGGCGCGCGATTTGCGTCAGCGAAGGCGTCTTGATGCGCAGCTTGTCCACCATCTCCTGGCCAATTTTGTGGATCGCCGGACGGTTCAGGAACACGCCCCACTTCAGCCAGCGGCTCAGGCTGGGCAGGGTGATGTTGGACTCCACGTCCATGCCGGTGGCCAGGCCAAAGTGCTTGCGGTCTTCGGACAAATAGCCAATGCCGGCCTGCACCGCTTCGCGCGGGGTTTTCAGCTTGAGCAACTGGCCGCGCACGCGCACTTCGCCGGAGTCGATGGCGTCGGCACCGAAGACGGCGCGGGCCACCTCGGTGCGCCCTGCCCCCATCAGCCCGGCAAAGCCCAGAATCTCGCCACGGCGCACGGTGAAAGACACATCGCGGATGGCACGGCCACGGTTCAGGCCGCGCACATCCAGCAGCAACTCATTGGTCGAGGTGTCGGGAATGGTTTTCTGGCTGCCCTCCAACTTGCGCCCCACCATCATGGCAATCACCTCGGCCATCGGGGTCTGGGCCGGCACGGTGTTGATGTAGCAGCCGTCGCGCATGACGGTGATGCGGTCGGCAATCTGCTGGATCTCGTCCATCTTGTGCGAGATGTAGACAATGCCCACGCCCTCCGCCTTCAACTGGCGAATGATGCGAAACAGCTCTTCGATCTCGGCGTTGTTCAGGGCCGCGGTGGGCTCGTCCATGATCAGCACGCGCGTCTTGAAGGACAGGGCCTTGGCAATTTCCACCATCTGCTGCGCCGCCACCGTCAGGTCACCAATGCGGGTCTGCGGCGGCAGCGGCAGGTGCATGCGGTCGAACAGGGCTTGCGTGTTGGCGTTGAGCCGGTCTTCGTCCAGGAACAGGCCCATTTTTCCCTTGGGCTCGCGGCCCAGAAAAATGTTTTGCGCGGCGGTCAGGTGCGGCATCAAATACAGCTCCTGGTGGATGATGCCAATCGCCAGCGACTGCGCATGGGCCGGGCTGGTGATGTCGACGGCCACGCCGTCCAGCAGCACCTCGCCCGCGTCGCGCGTGTAGACCCCGGCCAGGATTTTCATCAGCGTGGATTTGCCAGCGCCGTTCTCGCCCATCAGGGCATGCACCTCACCGGCCTGCAGGTCAAACTGCACGTCCTGCAAGGCCTTCACGCCGGGGAAGGATTTGCTCAGGTTCTTGACGGCGATGAGTGCGCTCATGGTGCGGCCTTGCTGCGTTTTGTGCGGCTTAGATAGTGACGCCGCCGTCCACCAGCAGGGCCTGCCCAGTGACGAATTGCGACTCATCGCTGGCCAGGTAAATCACCAGGGGCGTGATGTCGTCCACCGTGGCCAGGCGGCCTATGGGTTGGCGCGCAACAAAGTCTTTTTCGGCCTGCACCGGATCCGCCGCACTGGCGATCCGACCGCGCAAGCTGGGTGTGTCCACCGTGCCGGGGCACAGCGCATTGCAGCGCACGCCCTGACGGATGAAGTCGGCCGCAATGGATTTGGTCAACCCAATGACGGCGGCCTTGGTGGCGCCATAGGCGCAGCGGTTGGCAAAGCCCTTGATGCTCGACGCCATGGAGGCCATGTTGATGATGGACACGCTGGCGTTGCCACTCTTGGCGTGCGCCAGCATGCCGGGCAGAAAAGCCTGGCACATGCGGAACATGCTTTTCACATTGATATCAAAACTGCGGTCCCAGTCGGCCTCGGTGCAATCCACCACGCTGCCGTTGGCCACAATGCCGGCGCAGTTGAACAGCACGTCCAAGGCCGACGTGCGAGCGGCCAAGGCGTTGACGGCAGCAGCGTCGCGCACATCCAGCAACTCGGTCTGGATGCTGCTGGACTCCTGCGCCAGCGTGGCCAGAAAGGCGGCGTCGATGTCGGTAGCGATGACCTTGGCGCCCTCGGCGGCGCAGGCCAGCGCACAGGCGCGCCCCATGCCCTGGGCAGCTGCTGTAATCAGCACTGTTTTACCTTCCAATCGACCTGGGCGCATGTGCAGAACTCCGTTGAATTAATTCATTTATGAACATATGATTCATATATGAAGTCGAATGATAGCGACGCCCACGCCGCAAAACCCCTAGCGTTTACCCTGAGAGAGACACGTTCCGCATGAAAAAAATTCAATCCATCGCGCAGGCCCTGCCATCTGCCACGAAGCCCCGTGCATTGACAAAAAGGCCTGCAGCCAAGGTGGCAGAAGACCTGAACGGCACAGGTGGCGAGGACCGATACCGCGCGCCCGCGCTGGACAAGGGACTGGACATTCTGGAACTGCTGGCGCAGCAACCCCAAGGCCTGACGCGCGCCGAAATCGTGAAGGAAATGGAGCGCAGCGCCAGCGAGATCTACCGCATGCTGGAGCGCCTGGTGGCGCGCCAGTACGTCACCCGCTCGGTGGCCGGCGACCGCTATGCGCTAAGCCTCAAGCTGTTTGCGCTGGCCAATATGCACCCGCCGCTGAACCGCCTGATCAACCAGGCACTGCCGGTGATGGACGCCTTCGCGCGCCAGGCCGAGCAAAGCTGCCACCTCGGTGTGTACGACCGCGGCAATGTGCTGATCACCTCGCAAATCAACAGCCCGCGCGGCTGGAGTTTTTCGCTGCACCGGGGTGCGCGGGTAGGCCTGATGGATACGGCCTCGGGCCATGTGCTGCTGGCCTTTAGCGATGTGGCCAATACCAGCCGCATGCGTGCAGAGCACACGGCAGTGGATGGCGAGGTGCCCATTACCGAGGCCAAGCTGCAGGCCACGCTGGCCAGCATCCGGGAGCTGGGCTTTCTGGAGCGCGACAGCCAGCAGTCTTTTGGCGTGGTGGATATTTCGTTTCCGATTCTGGGGCCAGACCAACAGGCCCTGGCCGCGCTCACCTGCCCTTACATACGCCGCATAGATGCGCACAAGGGGCCAGATCTGCAAGAGGCGCGTGAATTGCTCAGCAAGGCCGCGCGAACGCTGTCTTTGACACAGGGGCTGGCGGCTTAACCCCTGACCTTCTCCATCACCCCGCGAATCACCGCCGCAAACTCGCGCGGCTGGAACTTGGCGACATAGGCATCCGCGCCCACGCTCTTGACCAGGCTTTCGTTGGTGGCGCCGGTCAGCGAACTGTGGATGACCACCGGTATGCCATCGAACTGGCGCTGGGCCTTGATGTTGCGGGTGAGCGTGAAACCGTCCATCTCGGGCATTTCCACGTCGGTGAGCACCAGGCAGATTTTGTCTTTGACATGCTTGCCCTGGGCTTTGGCATCGGCGGCAAACTCACCCAGCTTGTCCCAGGCTTCTTTGCCCGACTTGGTCATGATGTAAGGCACGCTCATGGCTTTGAGGCCCAGCTCTATGACGGAGCGGGCCACGGCCGAGTCGTCGGCCACCAAAAGGCATGTGCCCTCGGGCAGCACCACCTCTGGACCCACGGCCTCGCGGTTGATTTCCTGCGTGGTGCTGGGCATGACATTTTTGAGGATTTGCTCCACGTCCAGCACCTGGGCCAGGCGGGTGTCGGCGCGCGCGCCGTCCAGGCGGGCAATACCGGTGATCAGCGCGCCGCCCTGGCTGGCGTCGGCCGGCAGCACCTGGTTCCACTCCAGGCGCACGATCTCATTAACTTCTTCCACCGCAAAGGCCTGCACGGTGCGGGCGTACTCGGTGACCATCAGGATGGTGCGGCCCTTCTTGGGGTTGCAGCCAACCACGGCCGGCAGGTCGATCACCGGGATGATCTGGCCGCGGATATTGGCCACCCCCAGCAGGTGCTCATGGGCCTGTGCCAGCTCGGTGATATGGGACAGTACCAGCACCTCGCGCACCTTGAAGACATTGATGCCAAACAGCTCACGCTGGCCGGTGTTGCGCGACTCGCCCAGGCGGAACAGGAGCAGCTCAAACTGGTTGCTTCCGGCCAGCTTGCTGCGCTCTTCGATTTCCTGCTCGGCTGTTTTCATAGGTAGCGTGTCTCCCGGAACCGGTTTGGATATTTGTTATGCCACAGCATAGCGGAGCCGCAGCGTCTGCTAGCGCATGTGCTTGAACATCTTGGCGTTAAATCGCTCGGGGATTCCGACCCGGCGTGGGCCGGGGTGCAGCACAAAACCGTCACCGGCCTGCAGACTGCCTGGCTGGTCTACCGAGAGGTAGAAGCCGCACAACCCGCTTTGGGCCATGGCCTTCACCGCCGTGTTGAAGCCCATGGCCGCATTGAACTTGAAGCAGGGTTCGCGCGGCTGCGACACGCGCAGGGTGCACTGCGCAAACTCCAGCACATCACCGACCCAGACATCGCCTTCCAGCAGACCCGAGAGCGTCAGGTTTTCGCCTATGGAGCCAAAGGGCAGCTCGGCGTCTATGTCCGCTACACCAGCCTGTGCACGCTGCGCGCGCCAGAATGCGTAGTGCTCGCTGGAGTAGGCGTAAATGGCCTTGTCCAGACCGCCATGCACGCTGAGGTCGGCCTGCTCGTCGCCCTCCAGGCCCAGGGGCTTGACCGCGATGGCGCCCTGCACCGCCGTTTTGCGAATCGCCGTGAGTACGGCACGGCCGTTGATCAGGGCCTTGCGCGCCTGGCCGACTTGAACACCTTGTAATTGCATGCTGTGTCTCACCTTCATCAAAACACGGGCGCACGGCACCCGGCCTGCGCTACAGGCGTGTTGCTCATAGCGGCTGCTGCGCAACCACGCCGGGCCGGTTGGAAAAACGCACCTGCGCGTCCTGCTTTTCAATCTGCACCATGGCGCGGCGCTGGCCGTAGACGTTGTCCTTCAACCATTCGCATTCGGCATGCAGCTCGGCATCGCTCTTGAGCCGGGTGTGCCAGACACGCTGCTCGGCGTGCCAGCGGTAGCCGCGCGCC
>JAYVNF010000114.1:0-1970 GCA_043758575.1 Rhodoferax sp. | reverse complement strand
CCCCTGGGGCAGCGGCTACGGCAACCCGCGTGGTGGATTTGCCGCCGGCCTGTCTTCACTGATTACCTTGGCCAGCCAGGGCAAGGCGCCCGCAGATTTGCAAAACGCATTTGCCCGCCTGCTCAGCGACCTGCAACCCGCCAGCAGCACGGCGGCCCCCGCCACAACGAGCGGAACGGCGGCCGGAGCCGCGACAGGCGCCACCACAACCACAACAACAGGTACCGGCAGTGGCAGTGGCAGTGCGGCGGCTAGCGGCTCAGGCACTGGCACTGGCACAGCGGCCCCTGGCAGCAGCCCTGCCGCCGTCACCCTGCAGGCACTGCTGACCCAGATGCAGCAAAGCCTGGGCTATGGTGCGCTCGGCCAGGGCGGCAGCTCGGGCAGCATCCTGAACGCCCGGGCCTAGGCTGCGGCACCAGCCCTGTGTTTCATTTGAAACATGGGCGCGCCACCACGGCGGCCGGATTGGGCGTCCAATCTCGCTAGTTGCAGCCGCGCTTGGGCTGGCTGCCTACCGCCCATGGAATGACCGCTTCAGACACCCGCGTGCAGCACCCCCGCCCACTGCGCTTGCTGCCCCTGCCGCGCTTGCCGCGCATGGCGGTGCTCATCCTGTGCATCGCCCTGCTGCTGGGGCTGCTGGCTGGCGCCGGTTTGTGGCATTTGCGGCAAAACATTTTTCAGACCCAGTCGCGTGAGCTGGGCTTGCTGGGCCTGGCCCTGAGCGACGAGGTGGACCGCAGTCTGCAAGGCGCCGAGGAGGTGCTGCGGGCGGTGCGTGCCGAGCTCGAAGCCGGGCAGATTCCAGCCGCTGGCGCGACTGCAGCGTCCGCCCTCAAGCGCCTCACCGATGTGCTGCCCCTGTTTGGCCGGCTGTGGATGGTGGATGCGCAGGGCCGGCTGCTGGCCGCCTCCGAGCCCGGCCCCGCGCCCGCCCTGCAGCTCTTCACCACGGCCCTGGCGCAGACCGAGCGCGATGCGATTGCCGTCAGCCGCCCCTTTGCCGATGCCCGTGGCGGCGCCAGCCTGGTGGCCCTGGCCCTGCGTTTTGACGACCTTCGCGGCCACAGCGGCTGGCTGCTGGCGGGTGTGCCGGCCACCCGCTTGCTGGGCCCCTTCTCAGCGGCCACCCCGTCGCCCGACGCGCGCATGGCGGTGTACCGCAGCGATGGCGCGCTGCTGGTGGGCTCGATTGTCTCGGTTGGCAGCGTCAACGAAAGCGAAGTCGCCAAGCGCCTGAACCGGGCCGACGACGTGGCGGTGCACACCTTCTCCGATGGCTCCGTACGCCTGCTCAGCCTGCACGCCCTGCCGCGCTATGACCTGAAGCTGGTGCTCACGCGCGACCTCTCGGTGGTGTTGCTGGGCTGGAACGAGGCCACACAGGTGGTGGGCGTGCTGGCCCTGCTGCTGCTGGCGATCGTGTCGGGCGCGCTCTACCTGGTGCGCCGTGCCAATGCCAAGCGCACCGTGGCCCAGCAAGCGCTGCAGGCGCAACTCAAGCGCGCCAGCAAGCTGGAGTCCCTGGGCACCATGGCCGGTGGCGTGGCGCACGACTTCAACAACATCCTGGCGGCCATCGTCGGCTATGCCGAAATGGCGCAGGACGCGGCACCTGCCCACAGTGCCCAGGAGCGCCAGCTCGGCCGGGTGCTGCAGGCCGCGCTGCGTGGCAAGACCCTGGTGGAGCGCATTCTGGTGTTTGGCCGGGGCGGTGCCCGGGCGTCCGTCACCTTCGAGATCGAGGCGGTGGTGCAGGAGGTGCTGGCCATGCTGGCGGTCTCTCTCAAGGCCGGCATTCTGATCGAGCGGCGCATGCACGCCACCGGTGCCTGCGTGCATGGCGACCCGACCCAGGTGTTTGAAGCCGTGATGAACCTGTGCGCCAACGCCATGCAGGCCATGCCAGCGGGCGGCACCCTGGTGGTGTCGGTGGAACGTGTGGAGGTGACGGAGCTGCGCGTGCT
>JAYVNF010000113.1:0-6354 GCA_043758575.1 Rhodoferax sp. | reverse complement strand
CGGTGTCCAGTGCCTTGGCGCTGGACTGGGTCCAGGCATAACCCAGGTAGGGACTGATGTTGCCCATGCGCCGGGCTACGCTGACATAGGCAGCGCGGGAGTTCTCGGTCAGCACGGTGCCATGGGTGACGCTGTTCAGGGCCGCCTGCACTTGCCAGCTGCCATCGTCATAGGCCACGCCCAGGGAGCGGTAGACGCTGAGTGTGTTCAGCATGTCCAGTGCACTGGCCGCCGCCGTGGCGCCCATGCCTTGGAGCTGGCTGCGCAGCGGCTGCAGGCCGGCAATGTTATTGGCCAGGTTGCTTTGCGCGTGGATGTAGCGAAACTGCAGCGGGCCTTTTTCGTAGCCAATCGAGGCCGCGCGGATTTGCGAGCCATTGACGTCATAGGGCGGCAAGCGCTCCCGGGCCACGCCCAGGTACATGCTGCCCTTGAGCACGCCGTCGCCCAGCGGGCTGCTGAGGTGCAGGTCGGCGCCATCGCCGTAGTTGATGGGCACACCGGCATAAAAATTCACCGCCGGGCGCACCGGCAGGTAGGAGTAGCCCACCGAGCGGGAGTCCGACTGCAGCAGGAACTCGGTGCCTATGCGGCCCAGGCGCAGGGACAGGCGCGGGCTCAGATCGTATTTGAGGAAGGCCCAGGTCAGCTCGGGCGTGAAGCTGTCGTCATAGCGCTGGTGGCTGACCGTCTGTGCCGCCCATTCCAGTGTGTCGCTGGCACGGTAGTTGACTTGCAGGCCCAGGATCGAGTCAATCATCAGGCCACCGCTGTCCTTGACGCCGGTGGGTTGCGACAGGTCGCGCAAAAATTCGGCGTTGGGGTTGCTGGACTGGGCATAGCCCAGGGTGCCAAAGCCGCGCACCGCCAGCGACTGCTCGGTGCTGGTGGCCGTATCCTGTGCCTGTACCGCGGGTGCCAGCGACGCCAGCAGCGCCAGCGCTAACCATGAATGACGCATACAACACTCTCCCTGAAAGAGTTTTCGCTGATTTTTTGCTCTGCGGATGATTGTGGGGCGGTTTGCGTGCCTACAAGCTGTGGGTCACCAGCTTGAAATCCGGGTCTTCTGCATAACTCTTGACCTGGTAGCCCAGGCCGCGCATGAGTTTGAGCATGCCGGCGTTGTTGGCCAGCACCAGGCCCTCGATTTCCGAGAGGCCTTTTTCACGTGCCACGTCCATGATGCTTTCCATCAGGCGCGAGCCCAGACCCTTGCCATTGAAGTCATCGGCCACTACCAGGGCGAACTCGCAGCTGCTCTGGTCCGGGTTGGTGACATAGCGCGACACGCCCACAATGCGCTCGGTCTCGCTGATGTCGCCCTCGGTGCTGGCGGTGCGCTCCTTGACCACGGCCACCAGTGCCATTTCGCGGTCGTAGTCGATCAGCGTGAAGCGCGCCAGCATGCTGGGCGGCAGCTCGGCCATGCTGGAGACGAAGCGGAAGTAGCGGCTTTGCGGCGACAACTCGCTCACCAGTTTCTTGAGCATCTGCGCATCATCCGGGTGGATCGGGCGCAGGGTGTATTCGCCGCCACCGCGCAGCGGCAGAGTTTTTTCATAGCGCGCCGGGTAGGGCAGGATGGAGAGGTGGTGGTAGTCACTGGCGCGGCCGTTGCTGGTTTGCGGCGCGCTGTCGATGACGATGCGCGCATCCACGGCCACAGCGCCGGACTCGTCGACGATGATGGGGTTGATGTCCATCTCGCGCAGATGCGGCAGCTCGCACACCATTTCAGACACCCGCAGCAGCACCTGTTCCAGCGCATCCATGTCCACGGCGCTGGCGCCGCGCCACTCGCCCAGGGTCTCGGCCACGCGCGAACGGTCTATCAGGCGGCGCGCCAGGAACTGGTTCAGCGGCGGCAGCTCCATGGCACGGTCGTTGAGCAGCTCGATCATGGTGCCGCCGGCGCCAAACACAATCACCGGGCCAAACGGGTCGTCGGTGACCAGGCCGACATAGATTTCGCGGCCACGCCTGGCATGCGCCATCTTCTGCACCGTCACACCGTTGATCTGGGCTGTGGGCTGTATGCGTTTGACGCGCTCCACCATGTCGTTGTAATTGTCGCGTGCGCTGGCCGCATTCATGATGTTCAGGGCCACGCCCTGCACATCCGACTTGTGGCTGATGTCGGGCGAGTCGATCTTCAGCGCCACCGGGAAACCCAGCTGCGCCGAGATCATCATGGCCTCGGTGGCATTGCGCGCCAGCACGGTTTGCGTCACCGGAATGTGGAAGCACGACAGCAGGGTCTTGGACTCCATTTCTGTGAGCACCTTGCGCCGCTCGGCCAGCACGCTCTCAATCACCAGGCGCGCGCCCTCGATGTCGGGCTTGCCCAGGGTGGACAGGGGCGGCGGGGTCTGCTGCAGCAGGCGCTGGTTTTGGTAGAAGGTGGCGATGTTGCCAAAGGCGCCTACGGCGGCCTCGGGTGTGCGAAAGGTGGGGATGGCGGCCTCGTTGAGCAGCACACGTGCCTGCACCACCGAGGCGTCGCCCATCCAGCAGGACAGCAGTGGCTTGCCCATGGAGCGCTTGATCTCGGCCAGGCCGCGCGCCACCTCGGCCGAGTCCACACCGGCCTTGGGCGAGAAGATCACCAGCACGCCGTCAATGGTGGAATCGTGGTTGGCGGCATCGATCGCCGCCTTGTAGTGGGCGGCTGTGGCGTCTTCCGAGAGGTCAATCAGATCGCTGAGCGAGGCCAGTTCCGGCAGCAGCGGTTTCAATTCCGCGGCCACCTGCGGCAGCAGCGTGCCCAGCTGCAGGTGGATTTCGTTGACCCAGTCGGCCGCCAGCACGCCGGGGCCGCCGCCATTGGTGACGATGGCCAGGCGCTTGCCCACCGGGCGGTAGCGTGAGGCCAGGCACTTGGCGGCCGAGAACAGTTCCACAAACGAGCTCACGCGCACGGCGCCGGCGCGGCGCAGTGCGGCATCGAACACATCGTCGCTGCCGACAATGGCGCCGCTATGGGTTTGTGCGGCCAGGTTGCCGGCCGGCTTGCGCCCGGCCTTGAGCACGATCACCGGCTTGGCGTTGGCGGCCGAGCGCAGCGCGCTCATGAAGCGCCGGGCGTTGGAGATGCCCTCCAGGTAGACGATGATGCTTTGCGTGCGGGCGTCGTTGGCCAGGTAGTCCAGCACCTGCGAGATGTCCACCGCCGTGTTGGGCCCCAGCGAGACCACGCTGGAAAAGCCCACCGCGTTCTGGCTGGCCCAGTCCAGCATGGAGGCGGTCAGCGCCCCGGACTGCGACACCAGTGCCAGTGAGCCGGCCGTGGCCAGCGGCCCGGCAATGCTGGCGTTGAGCTGCAACAGCGGGTTCTGAAAGCCCAGGCAGTTGGGGCCCAGCAGCTGCACGTTTTCGCGCTTGGCCACTTTCTTCAAGGCTACGGCCTGCTCGGCCGTGATACCGCTGGAGATGATCAGGGCCGAGCGGCAGTTCATGCGCCCGGCAATTTCCAGCGCTGCCAGCACGTCCTGCGGGGGCAGGGCGATGATGGCCAGGTCGGCCCGGGTCTGCGCCAGATCGGCCAGGGTGCCGCTGGTGTGGATATCCAGAAAATGCAGCTCGCCCTGGTAGGTCTGGGCCTTGATGTTTTCGGCCAGTTGGCGCGCCTGCGAGGTGTGGCCGTCCTTACTGTCGGTGGGGCCGGCAAAGACCAGAATCGATTGCGGGGCGAAAAGGGGGGAGAGGTAGTGTTTGTCCATAAATTCAATCTGCGCATGCATCAGCGCAATCAGTCGGCTCCTATGAGCACTTTGACGTGGGCGGTGGCGCTGCGTGCCAGCGGGCTCAAGACATAGCCGCCTTCCAGGCAGGAAATCATGCGGCCCTGGCAGTGGCGCTTGGCCACGTCCACCAGCACCTTGGTGACCCAGGCGTAGTCGGCCTCGACCAGGCCCAGGTTGCCCATATCGTCTTCGCGGTGGCCATCAAAACCGGCCGAGATGTAGATGAGTTGGGGCTTGAAGGCCTCCAGCGCCGGCAACCACTGGCTGGTCACTGCCTCGCGGAATTTCTCCGAGCCCGAGCGCGGCGGCAGGCCGACGTTGACCATGTTGTTGGCGCTGCTGTTCTCGCCCGAAAACGGGTACAGGCCGGTCTCGAAAATCGAGCACATCAACACGCCTGGGTTGTTTTGCAGAATGTCCTCGCTGCCGTTGCCATGGTGTACATCGAAGTCGATCAGGGCCACCCGCTGCAGGCCGTGGTGTTCCAGCGCGTGCAGGATGCCCACGGCCACGTTGTTGAAAAAGCAAAAGCCCATGGCCGCATTGCGCTCGGCATGGTGGCCGGGCGGGCGCACGCTGCAAAAGGCGCTGGGCACGCCGCCGGCAATCACCAGATCCGTGGCCTGCACCGCGGCACCGGCGGCGCGCAGGGCGGCCAGCGCGGTGTAGGGGTTCATGCTGGTGTCAGGGTCCACGCGGTAGTAGCCCTGGTCGGGTGCGGCATTCAGAATGCTGCGGATGTAGGCCGGGCTGTGGGCGCGGGCCAGCTGCGCCTCGGTGGCCAGCGGTGCGTCGTAGCTGCCCATGTAGTCCAGCAGGCCCTTGGTCAGCAGCATGTCGTTGATGGCACCCAGGCGCTCCGGGCATTCCGGATGGTCAGGCCCCATTTCATGGCGGCTGCAGTCAGGGTGCGTGATGTAAGCGGGTAACAAGGGGGCTCTCCTGGTGACTGCTGGCGCGGGTGTCGCTTGGGTAAGCACAGTCTAGGCCAGTCTGGGTATGGGTGGGTTGATGCACGTCATGCGGGTGCAGGCCCTGAGCGTCGTGCTTTTGCATGACAGTGCCCTGACAGGGGGCGTGACAGGTGAATGAATGCTGTGTATAAATACAGTATTATGCGTAATGCCCAGGTGAACCGAAATGCGTGAACGATGGGTGTGGGCATGACCCAAAACTGCCTTGCCCAGTCGCGCTTCATAGCCTTTTTTGATGAATGCGGCGACCACTCCTTGAGCAAAATCGACAAGGACTTCCCTTTGTTCCTGCTCAGCACGGTGGTGGTGGAGCGGCAAGCCTACGCTGAGGAAGTTATTCCCACTCTGGCGGCGTTCAAATTGCGCTACTTTGCCCATGAGGGCATCAACTTGCATAGCCGCGAAATCCGCAAAGCAGAGGGGCCTTTTGTCCTGTTGCAGAACACCGCTGTGCGTCAGCGTTTCCTGGGCGAGCTGAGTGCCTTGATGGCCAAGCTCCCGTTCACGCTGTTTATCACCGCTATCCATAAAACAGCTTACGTGCAGCGCCACGAAGTGAGTGCCAAAAATCCATACGAATTGGCACTGGAATACAGCTTTGAGCGCATCCTGCATTTTTTGGAAGAGCGGCATGAAAACCAGTTGCCCGTCATTGCCGAGGCGCGGGGGCAACAGGAGGACAACGCACTGCGTGCCGGCTTTCAGCGTCTGATGACGTTGGGTACGGACTACAACAAGGCTGAGCGTTTTCAGAAATTGGTATGTCCTATCAGCTTCAGACGCAAGCACGACAACATTACCGGCATTCAACTGGCAGATTTGTGTGCGCATCCAACGGCCAGGCACTTGCTGCATCCCGGCATCGCGAACCAGGCGTTTGATGTGGTGAAGCCGCACATGTATGTGTCGGGTCGCGTCAGCGGCTTCAAGGTGTACCCCAAATGAAAACGGACGCTTCCGGTTTCCCAGAAAAACGTCCGCCGACCGGGCATTCCCAATCCAGCTTTGATTTTAACAGGGGGTTGCGGAATCTGTCACTCCGTACTGTGATGCAAGCCGTAATGCGGGTCTGTTTATGCACTGGCATCGCGTGTGTGTGAAGCACATGTATTTTCATGACCTCATCCGCCTACGCCGAGCTGCACTGCCTTTCCAACTTCAGCTTCCAGCGCGCTGCCTCGCAGCCCGAAGAGCTGGTGGAGCGCGCGCACCAGCTCGGCTACAGCGCGCTGGCGATTACCGACGAGTGTTCGGTGGCCGGGGTGGTGCGGGCGCATGGCGAGGCCCAGCGATTGAAGCTGAAGCTGCTGTTGGGCGCCGAGTTCAGCGTGAGCCTGGAAGGCGGCGCCCGCTTCACCCTGGTGGCCCTGGCGCACAACCTGGCAGGCTGGGGCAATCTATGCCAGTTCATCACGCGCGCGCGGCGGGCCGCGCCCAAGGGCGAGTACTGGCTGCGCTGGGACGATGTGCAGGCGCAAACGCTTGGCGATTGTGAGCTGCTGCTCTGCGGCCTGGACGCCCTGACCATGGAGGCGGCCTGGGCCGTTGCCACCGGGCTGCACGCGCTGTACCCGCAGCATGTCTGGCTGTCGGTCACGCTGGGGTTGGCGGCGGCGGATGCCCTGCACTGGCAA
>JAYVNF010000112.1:0-1980 GCA_043758575.1 Rhodoferax sp. | reverse complement strand
TGGCAGAGCGGCGTCCCGGGTCTGGATGGTGGGCGTGATTGGCTCGGCGTTCTGGCCGCACTTCAAGGCCTCCTCCTTTTACAGCGATGGCCTGAGCGACCCGCTGGACCGCTGGAGCCGCGCCATCGGAGAGGAGCTGGCGGCACATTTTGGCGGTGTCGCCCTGTACCCGTTTGACGGCCCGCCCTACCACCCGTTCCAGCAATGGGCCGACCGCGCCGAGCCGACCCAGGCCAGCGCCATGCTGCTGCGCATCCACCCCGAACACGGCCTGTGGCACGCCTACCGCTTTGTGCTGGCACTGCCGGCCCTGCAGGCAGAGCCTGCTGTGCACAGTGCTGCACCAGATACGCCCCAGGCCAACACGGCGCCAGAGCACGCAGCGCCGGCCTTGTCTGCTGTGAGCGCGACCTGGCACAGCCTGCCCGGCGGCCTGTGCGCCAGCTGCAGCGGCCAACCCTGTCTGCAAGCCTGCCCGGTGCAGGCCTATACCGGCGAAGCCTTTGTGCTGCAGGCCTGCGCCAGCCACCTGCATTCGGGCCAAGGCGCGGAGTGCATGCAGCGCGGCTGCCTGGCCCGCCGGGCCTGCCCGGTGGGGGCGCAGCTGCGCTACACACCCGAACACGCGGCCTTTCATATGCGGGCATTCACCGATCACCACTGAAAAAAAGCGATCCCGAAACGGCAAAGTGCGCAACACGGCTGATGTCTAATAGCTGCCACTGGTTAGCGTTGCCATGGACCTTGTGGCGTCTGTCGGGGAGTGTGATTGATGGTTCCAAAAATACTGTGCGGCCTGCTCTGTAGCCTGCTGCCCCTGGGCGCACAGACGGTCGCGGCCACGGTCTCGGAGAGCGACTACCTGGGCGATGTGCCTACCGTGATTTCGGTGTCCCGCCTGGCCCAGACCCTGCAGGACACGCCCGGCGCCGTCACCATCCTGGAGCGCGATTTCATCCGCCAGACCGGCGCGCGCACGGTGGTGGAGTTGCTGCGCTTTGTCCCCGGCTTTCAGACCACCACCGCCTTTGAGACCGATGCCCCCATGGCCACCTACCATGGCCGCAACGACGACTGGGCCAACCGCATCCAGGTGCTGGTGGACGGCCGCTCGGTCTACTCCGGCCTGCTGCAGGGCTCGGCCGGCATTGGCTGGCAAACCCTGGCCATGGACGATATCGAGCGCATCGAGGTGCTACGCGGCTCCAACTCGGCCACCTACGGTGCGCGCGCCTTTTTGGGGGTGGTCAACATCATCTCGCGCGACGTGCGCGA
Source organism: Rhodoferax sp. (assembly GCA_043758575.1). Lineage (GTDB taxonomy): Bacteria > Pseudomonadota > Gammaproteobacteria > Burkholderiales > Burkholderiaceae_C > Allorhodoferax. The sequence continues at coordinate 705 of JAYVNF010000112.1, read as the reverse complement.
AACCCTGGGCACGGCGGCCAACATCACACGCGGTGAAAACGGTGTGTCGGACGAGGGTGCCAGCGTTGGCTGGAGTGCGAGTGCGGGCGCGGCCAGCTTTCGCCTCAGCGCCGATGCCGTGGCCGATGAGGGCCTGCAGGGCGCCTTTGGCAAGAACCACACCGACCGGATGAATTTCTCCTCCCACTTTGCGCTGGAACACGGTGCCGAGCTGGACTTGCGCGCCGGCGGTGTGGGCGTGTATGCCGGACGCGGCGAGGTCGGCAATGCCGAGGGCAACCCGGCGCGCAACTGGTTTGTCGGCTCACAGTTCGTCCAGGCTGATTGGCACACCAGCCTGAACGAGGCGCAGGACCTGTCCTTCAGCGCCTCCCACACCGAGAACCGCAGCCAGGACCGCTTCCTGTTTCTGGCACCCGGCCCCTACTACGGGGCGACGGTGGACATGGGCGGCAACGAATACGTGGACACACTGAGCGCACAGCACACCATGCGCATGGGCGCCACGCTGCGCACGGTATGGGGCGGCGAATTCCGGCGCGAGCGCGTGGTCTCGCCGCCGCTGTTCGACCTGCTGGGCAGCGTCAGCAACGACTTTTACCGCCTGTTTGGCAGCGCCGAATGGCGCCTGTCACCCGCCCTGCTGCTGAATGCCGGCGCCCTGCTGGAGCACAGCGATCTGGGCGGCGCCTCGGTGTCCCCGCG
>JAYVNF010000111.1:0-6401 GCA_043758575.1 Rhodoferax sp. | reverse complement strand
GGCTCCCATGTGGGTGTCGTTGCCAACAAGGGCGGCTCGCGCCGTGGCACACCATGAATGAATATGCGTCGGTTCTGGACGGGAACGATCAGCTGGAGGGTCTGGAGACCATGGAGTATTTGGGACTAGCACCGTTTTTACGGGCCAGCATCGCCGGGGACGACCTGCGCCAGATCACCACCCAGATGCTGCAGCAACTCGCGCAGGACAGTCGCAACCCCACGCTGCTGATGAATTTGTCCATCGCCGCCCAGTGCCTGAACCAACAGGAGCTGGGCCTGGAGTTTCAGAAAGAGGCCCTGGCCATCCAGGCCAGCTACACCGTTCCGGCCCGCGTACAACCGGCCCGTTTGCGCTTGCTGGTGCTGGTGTCCGAGGGCCATATGCAGTCCAATACGCCGCTGGAGTGCCTGCTGGAAGACTCCGATGTGGAGCTGATTTTTCATTACGTGCGCGTTGGCGCAGACATGCTGGCGGCGGTGCCTGCGCATGATGTGCTGTTCGTGGGTATTTCCGATTCCGATGGCAACCGTGGGTTGCTGCAGGCGCTGGCCCTTGCGCTGAAGGCCTGGACCCAACCGGTGTTGAACGCGCCGCAGCACCTGCCACGAACCGGGCGCGATGCCGCCAGCGACCTGCTGCAGGGCGTTCCCGGGCTACTGGCACCCATCACCGCCCGCGTATCGCGCGCGCGCCTGGCAGCGCTGGCTGCGGGCAGCATCTCTGTGGCGCAGCTTCTGCCCCAGGGCAACTTTCCCATCATCCTGCGGCCCCTGGGCTCACAGGCCGGGGTGGACCTGCAAAAAATGGAGTGCGCCGAGGATGTCGCGCTGTACCTGGCGGCTCTGGAGGAGACCGAGTTCTTCATGGCGCCGTTTGTGGACTACAGCGATGCCCAAGGGCATTTCAGAAAAATCCGCATCGCGCTTATCGCCGGCAAGCCCTTTGTCTGCCATATGGCGGTGTCTTCCAACTGGATGATCCATTACGTCAACGCCGGCATGTACCAAGAGCCGTGGAAGCGCCAGGACGAGGCCCGCTTCATGGACGGCTTTGCGGCGTTTGCGTACAAGCACCGTGCTGCCCTGGACGCCATCAGCCAGCGCATGCAGCTGGACTATCTGGTCATGGACTGTGCCGAAACCCGGGACGGCGAGCTGCTGCTGTTTGAAATCGACCACGGTGGTGTGGTGCATGCCATGGATGTGGAGAGCATTTTTCCCTACAAGAACGCGCACATCCAGAAGGCGAAGAAGGCTTTTTGTGAGTGCCTGTACGGCATGCTGCCCACGGCGCCCACGGCGGCGCTCAGCCTGGGCGCCAAGCAGCCGGCGCGCCAGTTGCTGGGCCCCAACCAGCTGAATTTTTCCGGCGGCCCCGGCGTTCTGCCTACCAGTGTGCTGAACGAAATCCAGCAGGCCATTCTGGAGGTGCCGGGCACCCAGCTGTCCCTGTTGGGCATCAGCCACCGCACCGACTGGTTTGCTGCGGTGGTGCGCGAGCTGGAGGACAACGTGCGCAGCCTGCTGGGCCTGGGCAACAACTACCACGTACTGATGCTACAGGGTGGTGCCACGCAGCAGTTCTCCATGGTGCCCATGACCTTGTTGCGCGGCAAGGCCCAGACCGCCGAGTACCTGCAAACCGGCTACTGGAGCTCCAAGCCCATTGTGGAAGCCCGGCGCGAAGGCCAGGTGCGTGTGCTCTGGAGCGGCACGGAGTGCGGCTTCGAGCGCCTGCCAACGGATGACGAGCTGGCGTTTTCCGAAGACGCCGCTTACCTGCATTACGTCTCCAACGAGACCGTGGAAGGCCTGCAGTTCCACCGCGTCCTGGGGCGTGATGATGTGCCACGGGTCTGCGACATGTCCTCGGACTTCTTGTCACGTCCCTGTGAGGCCGAGCGTTTTTCCATCATCTACGCCCATGCGCAGAAGAACATAGGCCCGGCCGGCGTGACCATGGTGCTGTTGCGCGATGAGGTGCTGCAGGGGGCCAACACCGATTTGCCCGATTTCCTGAACTACGGCACCCAGATCAAAGCCCATTCAAACTTCAACACGCCGCCGGTGTTTTCCATTTATGTCACCTTGCTGGTGACGCGCTGGTTGCTGCACCAGGTGGGTGGCTTGCAGCGCATGGACGCCATCAACCAGCACAAGGCCGGCAAGCTCTACCAGTTTCTGGACGCCAGCGACGGCTTCTACCGGGGCCGCGCCAAGCAGGGCGACCGCTCCTTGATGAATGCGGCGATTCAGCTGCCATCGACTGAGCTGGAACATAAATTCCTGGCCGAATCCAGAGCCGCCGGCTTTTCCGGGCTGGGCGGCCACCGCGCCATAGGCGGCATACGCGCCTCCATGTACAACGCCCTGAGCCTGGAGGCGGTCGATCAGCTGCTGGAATTCATGACCGACTTCCAGCGCAAGAACCGGCATTGAGGGCGGCGCTGGGAATTTTTTTGAATTTTTTAAAAAAGTTCTCAAGATTGGCTGGATTCGTCCGAAGTAGAGACAAGTGGGGGTGAATCGCGTGTCGAGCACCCTTGCGAGGCCACGTCCGCCACGGCGGGGGTGATTTGCTTCGATAGGTCCAGAGCCATGCCATGACAGCCGTCTCCAACAGCACACTGCCAAGCAATCCCATCCGCGTGCCGACTCCGTTGGCGCCGCGCATGGCCGATGCTGCAGATGCGGCGCCGGTACAGGCCAAGAGCAGTGCCGCGCTGGATGACAGCAGCCAGCCGCTGGCACCGACCCTGGCCCATGTGGCAACCGCTGCTGGCGCGGCACCTGCGGCTGCGGCATCGGCCAAGACGCTTTCCAAAGAAGAAATCGCCAAGCAGGTGCATGAGCTGCAGGCCAAAATGGACAAGCTCAACCCGGCATTGACTTTTGTGGTGGACAAGGAAAGCGGCCGGGCCCTGATTCAGCTCACCGACCGGGCCACCAAGGAAGTGATTTTGCAGTTCCCCAGCGAAGCGGCCTTGCAAATTTCCAAGGCGCTGGACCAGTTTCAAAAAGGCCAGCTGATCAGCCGCATCGTGTAGCGCTTCAGGCGTGCAGCAGATTGAGCTGGCGCGCGATGATGTCGTGGTTGAGCCACAGCACCGGGCCCGTGGGCGCAGAAGACTCGCGAAAGATCAGCGGCCCGGTGGCTTCAATCACCAGACCGCTGAGCAGGTCGGTCACCAGGGCCTTGTTGTCGCGGTGCATTTTCTGCACTTCGTCCGAGGTGCCAATCGTCAGATCTACCTGCATTTGGCTGTTGGGCATGGGCCAGGCAGCGAAATTGCGAAAGGGCAGCATGACCGGGTTGCGCTGGAAGTCCAGCACCTTCTGCAGCACCTGCTCCAGGCTGATGCCGTCGGCCAGCAGCGCCTGGCTGGCCTGCCACTGCGCCTGCGCCCAGGCGCCGCCGTTTTCCTTTTGCAGTGCGTTGAGCAGCGGAATCAGGGGCAGTTCCACGCCGGCAAAGATGTCGGACGAATTGGTGCGGATTTCGGGGCAGTTGTAGACGGTGGCCTTGATGCCCCGGCTCCAGGCTTGTTCGGCAACGCGCTCCAGGCGCATCTTGGCCAGGCCCTGCGTGTAGTTGGTGTAGGTCTGCCAGTGGTAGCTGTCATCAATCAGGATCTCGGTACCGTGGTAGCCGTAGGCCGAGTAGCGCACCTGCGCACCGCTGGCCTCAGCGCGGGCGCGAATCGTAGCGCTGGCCTCTATCAGGTGGCCAAAGGTGTTGGCCGAGACTTCATCGAAGTTCTTCAGGATCAGCTTACCCAGGTCGCTGTCGAGCAGGGTTTGCGAGGACATGAAGCGCTCGCCACGGCCCTTGTAGACGCGGTTGGCGATCGCCAGGAACACCTTGGCCTTGGGGATGCCGCCGGCCATGGTGTGGGCAAAAAACACATTGCGGCCCGCCGGGATCATGGTGCCCAGCGTGTGCATCACCTCGGCCAGTGCATCCGTGAAGCGCTTGACGCCAATGGCCCGGCACTTTTCGATATGCGCCCAGTCCAGCTTGTCGTCGGTCCAGCTCTTGAGGGTCAGGCTGCCCAGCAGGTCGGTGGGGGTGGGTTCACCGGCGGGGGCGTCGGCATCAAAGCCGGCCATCAGCGGCACATTGATGATTTTGCCGCCCAGGGCCTGTTCCGCGGCCGCCAGTTCTTCCGCATTCAGGGGGCGCAGCGCGTTGCCGGCGTCGCGTCGGCCCACCGTGATGCCGATGATGTCCATGCCGGCCTGGCGCGCTTCGTTGACCAATCCATTGGCGTAGCCGCGTCCAAAGAGCTCGCCAAACAAAACGAACACGTCGCCCGGTTTGAAAATATTCTGTTGGGGAAGTTGGTGCAGGGGAATAGGTGTGTTCATGTTTGTATTATTACGTTGCATTGGGCGGCGCCCGCCGGTCTCAGGCAGCCGCCACGGCGCCCATGGTCTTGCTGTGGCCGCCATCCACATAGGTGATTTCAGCCGTGATGCCGCTGGCCAGGTCGCTCAGCATGAAGGCGGCCACATTGCCGACTTCTTCAATGGTCACATTGCGCCGTGTCGGCGCGGCGGCTGCCACATGGTTCAACAGCTTGCCAAAGTCCTTGATGCCTCTGGCCGCCAGGGTCTTGATGGGGCCGGCACTGATGCCGTTGACGCGAATAGTGCGGCCATCGGGCATGCAGCCCACGGCCTCGGCCAAGTAGCGCACGCTGGCCTCCAGCGAAGCCTTGGCCAGGCCCATGGTGTTGTAGTGCGGAATGATGCGTTCGGCCCCCAGGTAGGACAAGGTCAGCAAAGCGGACTGGTCGTTCAGGTAGGGCAGGGCGGCCTTGGCCATGGCCGGGAAGCTGTAGGCGCTGATGTCATGGGCGACCCGGAAACCCTCGCGCGACAGCCCGTCCAGAAAATTGCCCGCAATGGCCTCACGTGGCGCAAAGCCGATGCTGTGCACAAAACCGTCAAACGTGGGCCAGCTGGCTGACAGGTCCGTGAAAAGTGCCGTGATCTGCGCGTCGCTGCCCACATCGCAATCAAAGACAAGGCGCGAGTCGAACTCGGCAGCAAACTCGGTGATGCGCTCCTTGAAGCGTTCTCCGGCATAGCTGAAGGCCAGCTCCGCCCCTTGTTGGTGGCAGGCCTTGGCAATGCCATAGGCAATGGAGCGGTTCGAAAGTACCCCGGTAATCAACAATTTTTTGCCTGCTAAAAAGCCCATAGGTCCTCGGGAAGAATGCATTGTCTGGTGCAGAATTGTCGCATGCGCTTTTTGCTGTCCGTGCTGCTCTGTGTCTGTGCCGTCCCTGGTTGGGCTGGGCATGGCTATGCGCTGTGGGACGACTTCAAATACGCCCCCGGCTTCGACCACTTCGACTATGTCAATGCGCAGGCACCCAAGGGCGGTGAGCTGCGCCTGGTGAGCAACCAGCGCGTCTCCACCTTTGACAAGTACAACCCCTTCACGGTGAAGGGCTCGGCCCCGGCTTATCTGAGCAACCTGCTGTTTGACAGCCTCTTGACCGGCTCGTTGGACGAAACCGCCACCGCCTACGGCCTCCTGGCCGAGGACGTGCAGGTGGCGCCGGACCGCCTGAGCGTCACCTTCCGCCTGCGTGCCGATGCCCGCTTCCACAACGGCGACCCGGTGCTGGCCCAGGATGTGAAGCACAGCTTTGACACGCTCAACGGGCCCTTGGTGTCACCCGGCATCCGCAGTGCCCTGGAGGACGTGGCCGGCGCCGAGGTGCTGGACGCGCGCACCGTGCGCTACCACTTCAAGAAGCCCAACCGCGAGCTGCCACTCACCGTGGGCGGCCTGCCAGTCTTCAGCCACCGCTGGGGAGAGGAGCAAGGTGTAGCCAAACCCTTTGACCAGGTGGTGATGGACACGCCCATAGGTAGCGGCCCCTACAAAATCGGCCCGGTGAACTTTGGCCGGGACATCACCTACGTGCGTGACCCAGGCTACTGGGCACGCGATTTGAACGTGCGCCGTGGCACGGCCAACTTCGACCGCATCACGGTGAAGATCTACAAGGACAACACGGCGCGGCTGGAGGCCCTCAAGGCCGGCGAGTTTGATTTGATGCGCTTCTTCTCTGCCGGTGACTGGGCACGTCGCGTCAATGGCCGCAAGTTCGATACCGGCGAGCTGGTCAAGGCCGAATTCACGCACCGCCTGCCCACCGGTTTTCAAAGCTATGTGCTCAATACCCGCCGCCCCCTGCTCAAGGATGTGCGGGTGCGCCAGGCCCTGGGCCTGGCCATGGACTACGAGTGGATGAACCGGCAGCTGTTTTACGGCGCCTACCAGCGCGTGCAGGGTTTGTTTGGCAATACCGATTGCCAGGCCAGTGGACTGCCGGACGCCCCGCAGCTGGCCCTGCTGCAACCCTGGCGCGGCCAGGTTCC
>JAYVNF010000110.1:0-6412 GCA_043758575.1 Rhodoferax sp. | reverse complement strand
CCTACGGCTGAATATTTCGGCATTGAAGGGTTGTCCGGTGAACATTCGCAGAGTGACTTTTGAATTTGGCGAAGACGATTTGGAGACGTTGCTACGCTGGAGTTCTTCGAACCTGGCAAGCGTTCGCTGTGCCACACGAGCTCGCATGGTGTTGATGGCGGCGACGGGATTTTCAGACACCGCCATTTCTGGGGAACTTGCTGTCAGCGCCCCTCGGGTTCGGCGCTGGATAAGCCGGTACAGCAGGCTCGGACTTGAAGGGTTGGAGAAGGACGCCACACGCGCCGGGCGGCCACGCAAAGTTGACATGCTGCAAGTCGTGGAGTTGACCACGCAAACCCAGCGGGAGGCAGCAACCCAATGGAGCACACGCACTATGGGCAAGGAAGTCGGCGCCAGTGCGGCGACGATATCGCGCATTTGGCGCATGCACGGACTCAAGCCCCACTTGAGCAGGTCCTTCAAAGTCTCCAATGACATCCGGTTCGAAGAGAAGCTCACCGATATCGTCGGGCTATACATGAACCCGCCTGAGCGCGCGGTGGTGTTGTGCTGTGATGAGAAGAGCCAGGTTCAGGCACTTGACCGCAGTCAGCCAGGACTGCCACTCAAGCGTGGCCGGGCCGAGACAATGACCCACGATTACAAGCGTCATGGGACGACAACATTGTTTGCAGCGCTCAACATTTTGAACGGCAGCGTTATCTCGCAATGTCAACAACGCCATCGTCACATTGAGTGGTTGAAATTTCTCAAACAAATCGACGCAACCGTTGAGGCAGACCTGCAAATTCATGTGGTGCTGGACAACTATTCAAACTCACAAGCATCCGAAGGTTTTGAAATGGCTTGAAAAGCATCCCCGCTTTCATATGCACTTCACGGCCACCAGTGCATCATGGATGAACATGGTGGAGCGCTTCTTTCGCAGTCTCAGCACGGACCGCCTTAAGCGCGGAGTCTTTAAAAGTGTCGACGAACTAATTGCCGCAATTGAGCTTTATGTCCTGGCTCATAACGAGGCGCCCAAGCCGTTTGTTTGGACCGCCAGCGCACGCGATATTCTGCAAAAAGTCATGCGCGCAAAGGCAAAACTCAAAACAGTTCAATCAGAGTGAAACAAATACACTAGGTGACCAAGCGCTCGATGCGGGGACGTTTCAACTTGCCAGCCTGGTACAAGTCGTACTGCAGTTGCATACCAGCCCACAACTCGGGACTGGTTCCAAACGCATCGGCCAAGCGATAGGCCATGTCGGCCGAAACGCTCGAAGCGCCAGTGACCACACGCGACAGCGTGACCCGGTTGATGCCGAGCGTGGCGGCGGCCTGCGTCACTGTGATGTCACCCAAATATTCCCGCAGTATTTCGCCGGGATGCGGGGGGTTGTGCATGCGCGTCATAGTGTGTGCCTTAGTGGTAGTCGCGGTAGTCAACCAGCACAGCATCTTTTCCCTCGAAGGAAAACACCATGCGCCAGTTTCCATTCACGGTAAGCGCCCAATGGCCTTTTAACTCACCCTTCAATGGATGCAAGCCCCAAGAGGGTGCAGACAGGTCTTCGGGCTTTACAGCCTGATCCAGAGCCGCCAACTGCAATCGCAATTTGCCTGCGTGTGCCGCCTGTATCCCCGACTTGCTGCCGGTTTCAAAAAAGCGCTGCAAGTCCTTGTGGCGAAAGCTTTTGATCATAAAGAACAGATTCTATTCCGTAGTGCATCACGCTACAAATTATATTTGCTCGGGAGCCACCCGCAGCGCCTCCAGAAAACGCGACACCATGTTGTAGGCCGCGATCACACCCACCAATTCCACCTGCTGCTGGGGGGAAGCCAGCGCCTGCTGCACGCGCGTGAAGCAGGCGTCGCTGACCTGCACATGGCGCGTCATCTCAAGGGACAGTTGCAGAACAGAGCGTTCCGTGGCGCTGAACAGAACCTGGTCTTGCAGCGCGGCATCGACGTCTTGCAGGCACTGCAGCTGCGCCTCGGTACCGCCGACCGCCAACCACTCCGGTGCGTGCTGCAGCAGCTCGTAGTCGGCGCGGTTGAGCACGGCCACGGCGCAGATGGCCAGTTCGCGCAAGCAGGGGTCCAGCGTGAGCGCATTGCGTACCGCGCCCAAAAAGGTGTTCCAGCCCACCGCATAGGCCGGGCTGTTGAGCAGCATGCGGTCCAGGTTGAGCAGGGTGCCGCCGCGCCGTTTGCGGATGGCATCCACCACCTCCATGGGCCCCAGCTCTGTGTCGGGCACCGACGCAATACGCGTAGCAGTGCCGCTGTGCGCGTTGGGGCTGGCTGCGGCGCTCGTAGGCGGGTTCTTGTCAGTGCCCATGTCAGTCCACCGCCGCAATCAGCTCGGCCTGGTGGTGGCGCTGCTGCTCTTCCATCACCAGTTGACCGAGTTCACGTTTGAGGCTGTTGAAGGCTGCAGACGAAGGGTCGCGCAGACGCGGCAGGTCCACCAACAGGTCGCGCTTGACGGTGCCGGGCCGGTAGGTCATGACCACGATGCGGTCGGCCAGGTAGATGGCTTCTTCGATGCTGTGCGTCACAAAAATCACCGTCTTGCCCAGCTCGGCCCAGATGCGCAAGAGCTCATCCTGCAGGTTGCGTCGTGTGAGCGCATCGAGCGCGCCAAAGGGTTCGTCCATCAGCAGAATCGGCGAGTCCAGTGCCAGGATGCGGGCAATCGCCACGCGCTGGCGCATGCCGCCCGAGAGGTCTTTGGGAAAGCGGTTGCGGAAATCGGTGAGGCCCAGCTTTGCCAAGAGCGTGCTGACGGTGGCCTGTATCTGCGCCTCGGGCGTACCCTTGATTTCCAGACCAAAGGCGATGTTTTTTTCCACCGTCATCCAGGGGAAGAGGGCGTATTCCTGGAACACCATGCCGCGGTCTGGGCCAGGGCCGGTGACCACGGTGCCATCGGCCGTGATGCTGCCGCTGGTGGGCAAGGAGAAACCGGCAATGGCGTTGAGCAGGGTGGACTTGCCGCAGCCCGAGGGCCCCAGCAGGCAGACAAACTGGCCTTGCGGTATGTCCAGCTGGATGTCCTTGAGGGCCACCACTTCACGCTCGGCGCTGCTGAAAATTTTGTTGACGCCTTGAACGGCAATATGGGCGGTGCTCATCTCAATGCTCCAGGCCGCGGTGCCAGCGCAGCAAATAGTTGTTCAACTTGTTGACACCGATGTCGATGGCCAGGCCCAGCATGCCGATGCTGATCATGCCGGCAATGATTTTGTCGGACCAGAAGTACTCACGCGCTTCCAGAATGCGAAAGCCCAGGCCGTTGTTCACGGCAATCATCTCGGAGACGATGACCACGATAAAGGCCGTGCCGATACCGATGCGCACCCCCGAGAGGATATAGGGCACGGAGGCCGGCAGGATGACGCGCACAAACAGCGTGCGCTGGTTGGCCCCCAGGTTGCGCGCGGCACGCAAATAAATGCCGTCGACATGGCGCACGCCGGCAATGGTGTTGATCAGCACCGGGAAGAAGGCGCCTATGCTGATCAGGAAGATGGCCGGCGGATTGCCCAGGCCAAACCACAGAATCGCCAGCGGGATGTAGGCAATCGGCGGGATCGGGCGCAGCACCTGCGCCAGCGGATTGAGCCAGGCGTAGACGCGCGGACTGGCGCCCATCACCAGGCCCAACGGCAGGGCCAGGCCGGCACCGACGCAGAAGCCCACCAGCACCCGGTACATGCTGCCGGTGGCGTCCAGAATCAGCTCGCCGGAAATGGCCCAGGCGGCCCAGCTGCCCTCGAACTCGGCATAGGGTTTGGCGGGCAGCAAGTAGGCCACCCAGCGCGTCACCACCGCCCAGGGCGAGGGCAGTACGTGTTCATTGACCCAGCCCATGCTGGAGACGCTTTGCCAAACGGCGATCAAAACGATGGGCACGATGAGCCCGGCGCCGGCCTCTCGCCAACGGAATGTATTTTTCATGGCGGCTGCTTGTGCTTACTTCACGCCCAGCGACTTCTTGGCCGCTTCCAGCAGGTCGGTCTTGACCCAGTCCTTGGCCACCGGGGGCTTGTCCATCTTGCCAATGCCGGCTTTGAACATCAGGTCGGTGGAGATCTGGATGTGCTCAGGCGTGATGTCATAGGAGTAGGGCGAGTTGCCGATCGCATCATCGAAATCGTCCTTGGTGATCTGGCCCTTGAACAGGGTTTGGGTCACGTATTTTTCAGCGATGGCCTTGTTGTCGAGAAAGGTCTTGGTGGCTTCGACAAAGCAGCGCATGAATTTCTCGGCAGTGGCGCGGTGGTCCTTGTAGAACTTCTCCGTCATCACCAGGGTGCGCACGGGCTCGCCAATCGGCGTGTCATAGGGCTTGATGACTTCCACGCCAAACTTCTTGTTCAGAGCCTGCGAGGCCTGCGGCTCGGTCTGCATGATGGCATCCAGGTTTTTGCCGATGAGGGCCGCGTTCAGGTCCGGGTAGGACAGGTAAATCAGCTGCACATCCTTGCCCGGTGCGTCAGCCGAGGTCAGGCCATTTTGTGCCAGCTCGGTGGCCAGCAGCAGCTCCTGGATGCTGCCGCGTGTGACCCCCACCTTTTTGCCCTTGAGGTCCTTGACGCTCTTGATGCCGGCGTCGGGCCGTGCCACCAGGCGCGCGCCGCCCTTGGCGAAACCGGCCACCACGTAAATCGGCACGCCCTTGGCACGCCCGGAGATGGCCGCCTCGGAGGCGGTGGCGCCCACGTCGAGCTCGTCGGCAATGATGGCCTGCATCACATCCAGCCCCTTGGCAAAGGTGCTCTCCTGCACCTGGATGCCGCACTTGGGGGCGATTTCCTTGATGTAGGAGACGGCGGCAAAGTGCGCCAGCTTGAGGTTGCCCAGGCGGATCACGTCATCGGCGGCGTAGGCCGACAGGCTGCTGAGCAGGGCGCAGGCCACAAGGCCCGCGGCGAGGGGTTTGAACATGGTGTGTCTCCAAGGGTTGGCATCACCAGACGCACCTGCGTCTGGCTCTTGGCCTATTGTGTGCTGCCCAGCGGCTTACCGCATCTGTAGAAATACGCATGCGCCAGCGCACCCAGCCACCCCATATCGCACAGGGGACGCTAAACTGCAGACGTTCACAGAGCCGTACCAATGGCCGGGGACGCATTGTTCAGGGGAGCAAGGGTGGGCCTACTAGATTCAGCTACGTGAAAACATCGTTTGACCCGAAGCGGCTGCTGCTGGAAATCTTGCTGGTCGTGGCGCTGGCCGAGATCAGCGTGATGCTGGTGCTGCCGGTTGTGGCACCGAACCTGGGCCCGCTGGCCGAAGGCCTGCTGGATGTGTCCATGCTCATGCTGCTGGCCGGGCCGGCGGCGTACTGGCGCTTCACCGTGGCCTTCAAGGCCAGCGCCATGGCCAGCACCCAGGAAAGCATGGGTCAGGGCAAGTCCAGCTATGCCATTGCCCTGACGGCCACCACCCAGATAGTCGGCCTGCTGCTCACCGCCGGCGGCGTCTGGTGGCAAAGCAGCAACCTGGAGGCCCAGAACAAAGCCCGTTTTGACCAAAGCACCGAGCGCATAGAGACCGAGGTGGTGCGCCGCCTGAACCAGCCGGTGTACGGACTCAAGGGTGCACGCGGTGCGATTGCCGCCAACCCACATTTCAGACGCGAAGAGTTTCGCGCCTATGTCGCCTCACGCGACCTGCCCAGCGAGTTTCCCGGCATACGCGGCTTTGGCTATATTGAGCATGTGCAGCGCCCGGACCTGGAGCGCTTTGTGGCCGCCGAGCGTGCCGATGGCGCGCCCAACTTTGCCGTACGCAGCAGCGGCACAGCCAGCGATTTGTTTGTGGTGCGCTATGTGGAGCCACTGGCCCTGAACAGCGACGCCCTGGGCTTTGACCTGGGCCAGGAGCGGGTGCGCCGCGCGGCAGTGGAATACGCCATGTCCACCGGACAGCCCACCTTGCTCACCGGCATCACCCTGCTGCAGGACAAGAGCCACTCGCCCGGCCTGCTGTTCCTCTTGCCGGTGTACCGCAAGGGCAGTGACCCTCAGACCGTGGAGCAACGCCGGCGCGATTTGCTGGGTCTGCTGTACGCACCCATCGTGACCTCCGAGCTGCTGGGCTCGGTGGCCGCTTTTGCCGACCACCTGATTGACTTCGAACTCTTCGATGGGACCGAAGTAAATGCCGACAGGCTCCTGTTTGATGCCGACGGCGTGCTCTCCGTGGGCCGTAACGGCACCAAGCCGGCGGCCGCCGGCACGCGCAAATACACCGAGAACCGGGTGCTGAATGTGGGCAGCCAGGTGCTGACCCTGCACACCACCAGCAACCCCTTTTTCGAGGCCGCCCAGGACCACTCCAGCCTGACCCTGATCACCGCCGGCGGCGCGCTGGTGAGTTGCCTGATGGCAATTACGGTCTGGCTGCT
>JAYVNF010000109.1:0-1997 GCA_043758575.1 Rhodoferax sp. | reverse complement strand
CCTGCTGGAGGACGTGTTCTCCCAGGCCCGGCGCAAGGTGCTGCACTGGCTCACGGCGCAGGCCGCCATCTCGATTGAAAACGCCGAGCTCTATGGCAACCTGGAGCAGCAGGTGGCCGAGCGCACGCGGCTGTTGCAGCAGCAGCAGCTCGAGCTGGTGCAGGCCAAGGAACATGCCGAGGAGGCCACGCGCAGCAAGTCCGAATTCCTGGCCAATATGAGCCACGAGATCCGCACCCCCATGAACGCCATCATCGGCCTGTCGCACCTGGCGCTGAAAAACGAGGCCAATGCGCGCCAGCGCGACTACCTCAACAAAATCCGCCAAAGCGGCCAGCACCTGCTGGGCATACTCAACGACATCCTGGACTTCTCCAAGGTCGAGGCCGGGCGCCTGGACATCGAGATCATCCCCTTCGAGCTGGAAACCGTGTTCGAAACCATTGCCGGCATTTGCGCGGAAAAAGCCAATGCCAAGGGCCTGGAGCTGATCTGGCACATCGGACCGGATGTGCCCATCAACCTGATCGGTGACCCGCTGCGCCTGGGCCAGATCCTGATCAACTACACCTCCAACGCCTTCAAGTTCACCGACCAGGGCGAGGTCGGCATCACCGTCACCGTGGTGGAAAAAGACCGCGACCGCGCCACGCTGCGCTTTGAGGTGCACGACACCGGCATCGGCCTGACACCCGAGCAGATCGCGCGCCTGTTCACCAGCTTTTCCCAGGCAGACAGCTCCACCACCCGTAAATACGGTGGCACCGGCCTGGGGCTGGCCATCAGCAAGCGCCTGGCGGCCCGGATGGGCGGCGAGGTGGGCGTGCGCAGCACGCCGGGAGAAGGTTCCACCTTCTGGTTCACCGCCACCCTGGGGCTGGGCGCGCAGCGGCCCCGGCGCCTGCTGTCGGCCGACATCCGCAACAAGCGCGTGCTGGTGGTGGACGACAACGCCAACGCCGCCGCCGTGCTGTGCGAGCAGCTGCTCAGCCTGGGCTGCATGGCGTATGGCCTGGTCTCGGCCCACCTGGCCCTGAACGAATTGCGCCGCGCCGCCATTGCGGGGGAGGCCTACGATGTGCTGATGACCGACTGGCAAATGCCGCAGATGGACGGCATGGAGCTGGCCGACCGCGTCAACGCCTCCGGCATCAGCCCCAACCCGCTGAAGGTGCTGGTCACGGCCTATGGCAAGGAGGCCGTGGGCAAGCGTGCGGCCGAGTCCGGCATCGTGCACATCCTGCTCAAGCCGGTCAGCAACTCCATGCTGTTTGATGCGCTGATGACCCTGTTCGGCGTGGAGTCTCCCGGCCACAGCCTGGCGCAGCTGAGTGGCCAGGCCGCCGCCACCGAGCTGCTCAACCCCTTGCGCGGCGCGCGCATCCTGCTGGTGGAAGACAACGAGATCAACCAGCAAGTGGCCACCGAAATGCTGGAGTCGGAAAACTTCCTGGTCGATCTGGCCGCCGACGGCCAGCAGGCGGTGGACATGGTGGCGCGCGCGCAGCAGGCGCAAACACCGTATGACCTGGTGCTGATGGACATGCAGATGCCGGTGATGGACGGTGTCACGGCCTCGCGCCTGATCCGCGCGGATGCGGCCCATGCGCAGCTGTCCATCGTGGCCATGACGGCCAATGCCATGGAGGCCGACCGCCAGCTCTGTCTGGCGGCCGGCATGAACGACTTTGTCACCAAACCGATAGAGCCGGCCAATCTGTGGGCGGCCCTGGTGCAGTGGATACGCCCGTGCGCCGGCCTGGGCCAGGTGCTGCGCCCCAGCGAGCGTCGGCCGGCGGCCGACAGCAGCGTGCTGCTGGCCGTGACCGACATCGAGGGGCTGGATGCCCGCGTCGGCCTGAGCCGCGCCTCCGGCAATGCCGAGCTCTACATCCAGCTGCTCAAGCGTTTTGTCAAAAGCCAGGAACACGCCGGCGCCGATCTGCTGCGCCTGGTCAACACAGGCGACGCCCAGACCGCCGAGCGCATGGCCCATA